>PCUL01000386.1 GCA_002771745.1 Bacteroidetes bacterium CG18_big_fil_WC_8_21_14_2_50_41_14 | reverse complement strand
AGCAAACAATGAGGCTGTAATCATCTATTTCTATAACGACCATTGTGCACCCTGCATCAGTCTGCGACCAAAGGTGGCGGAGCTGGTTGCGAAACAGTTCCCGAAACTGAAGTTGTTTTTTGTGAATTCCGAAAAATATCCTGAAATCCCGGCCGGATATCAGGTTTTTTCAAATCCCACCCTGCTCTTGTTCTTCGGGGGGCGTGAGTACCGCCGCGAAAGCAAGTATATTTCTATTCCCCAGCTGGCGGACGAAATTGACCGGCCTTATCAAATGATCTTTAACTAAACTTCCGGATTCAGGGCATCCGGCAAATCATATTCAACTTCACGCAGGAACTGAATGGATTTCTCCATTTCATCATGCATCAGGGTGTCTTCGTGGATAAAGGCTACTTTTTTGCGGTAGTTGCTAATAAAGTCTTCTAAAATGGGCGACGTTTTTTCGGGACGGCGGAAATCGAGTGCCTGAGCCGCATTAAACAATTCGATGGCCAGAATGCGCTCCAGGTTTTCTACCACTTTGTATCCTTTGGTGGCCGCATTGGCTCCCATGCTCACATGGTCTTCCTGTCCCTGCGACGATTCGATGGAGTCGACCGATGCCGGGGTACAGAGTTGTTTGTTTTGGCTTACGATGGAGGCGGCCGTATATTGCGGAATCATAAAGCCGGAATTTAAACCCGGGTTGGCTACCAAAAAGTGAGGAAGTCCCCGTTTTCCGCTTAACAATTGATAGGTCCTGCGCTCGCTGATATTGCCCCATTCGGCAGCTGCTATGGCCATGTTGTCGAGTGCCAGCGCCAGTGGTTGTCCGTGAAAGTTTCCCCCCGAAACAATGATGTCCAGCTCAGGGAAAATGGTTGGGTTGTCGGTAACGGCATTTATTTCAGAGGAAAAAACACTGGAGACGTAGTTGATGCTGTCCTTGGAAGCACCGTGTACCTGTGGAATACACCGGAACGAATAGGGATCCTGTACGTGTTCCTTCGGACGGCTGATAATCTCGCTGCCTTCGAGCAACAGGCGCATACGCTCGGCTGTTTGAATTTGTCCTTTGTGATGCCTGATCACATGAAGTTCATGCATGAAAGGCTCGATCCGGCCATCGAAGGCATCCAGCGAGATGGCACTGATAATATCGGCTAATTCCGATAGCCGGAAGAGTTTAAGTAGTGAATAAACGCCATAAGCGCTCATAAACTGGGTGCCATTAAGCAAAGCAAGCCCTTCTTTCGATTTAAGACCGAGAGGTTCCCAGCCACGTTTGGCCAATGCCTTGGCGGCGGGTATTTTTTCGCCATTGTCATAAACTTCTCCCAATCCGAGCAGCGGAAGCGACATGTGGGCTAACGGTGCCAGATCACCGGAAGCACCAAGCGAGCCCAATTGATAAACAACCGGAATAATGCTGTGGTTGAAAAAATCGACCAGACGTTGCACTGTTGAAAGTTGCACTCCTGAATGACCATAGGATAGGGATTGTATCTTAAGCAATATCATCAATTTAACCACTTTCTGCGGAACCTCGTCACCCAGCCCGCAGGCATGCGATTTAATTAGGTTTTCCTGAAGTTTTCCAAGGTCTTCACGCGAAATCCGTTGGTTGTAAAGTGCACCAAAACCCGTGTTAATGCCATAAATGGGTCCATCATGGTTGGCCATTTTGTTATCCAGGTAGTGGCGGCAAATTTCAATTCTTTTAATTGCCTCTTCTGACAACTGAATAGTGTGCCCGTATTTGAGTAGTTCAAAAATGGCTTTAAATGTTAATTTACCGTGGTGGATGAGTTGAATATTGGGATTCATTATTATTAGGATTTTACTGTTGTTTTATGGGTAAAAAATTTGGTTTGAAGACGAGAGACGGAAGTCCGAAGTCGGAAGACGGAAGTCCAACTTCCAACTTCCAGCTTCCAACTTCTGGCTTCTGGCTTCTGGCTTCCCGCTATCAGCATACTTCTGTCTTTGCGCCACTTGAATTAACGAATAACTTCGTGGCAGCACCATAATTACTAAAGACTGATATTGATTATTTTAATGAGCTGCTCGATGGTTACATTTTCCTGCAAACCGGTTTTCATGTGCTTCAGGTTGTAACTGCCCGATTTTATTTCTTCCTCCCCAACCAACAGAACCAAAGGAATCCCTTTTTGATCGGCATACTTCATTTGTTTTTTCAATTTATCGCTGTCGGGATACAATTCGGCCCTGATGCCGGCTTGCTGAATTATTTCTAATAACAACAAGCTGTGTTTGACTTCCTCTTCACCAAAGTTCACCAATAACACCTGAGTGGAGTGGTGCACGTTTTCGGGGAAAAGATCCAGTTCTTCCATCACATCGTAAATGCGGTCGGCTCCAAACGAAACCCCCACACCCGACATCCCGGATAGTCCAAAAATACTGGTCAGGTCATCATAACGACCTCCACCACAGATGCTTCCAATGGCAGCATCTTTCGATTTTACTTCGATAATAGCACCGGTATAATAATTTAATCCCCTGGCCAGCGACTGGTCAAGTTCGACTTTGGCTTTAATATTGAGTGAGGAAAGATGTTGTAGCACGGTTTTCATCTCGGTTATACCCAAACTGCCATCAGCGGTATGTCCAATAAGTTGTTGTAGCAAATCCAACTTGTTTTGGTTGTCGCCCCCCAGGTTCATGATAGGTTCAAGCTGCTTGATGTTTTCCCTGGAAAATCCTTTCTGAATGAGCTCTTCATACACTTTTTCCGAACCTATCTTGTCCAGTTTGTCCATAGCTGTTGTCAGGTCGGTAAGCATCTCAGGTTGGTCGATGGTTTGCGCGATACCACTCAGGATTTTTCTGTTGTTGAGTTTGACGACAATTTCGATATTCAGTTGTTTAAAAACGTCGTCTATCATCCTTACCAGTTCCACTTCGTTTAAAAGTGAATGGCTTCCGATGACGTCAACATCACATTGAAAAAACTCCCTATACCTACCTTTTTGGGGTTTGTCGGCACGCCAAACGGGTTGAATCTGATACCGCTTAAACGGAAAGGTGAGGTCGTTGCGGTGCTGCACCACGAAGCGTGCGAAAGGAACCGTCAGGTCGTATCGCAAACCTTTTTCCGAAATTTGTGTGGTGATTTTACCCAACGATTCTTCCCCAATCATGTCAGGTTTCACCTTGGAAAGGTAATTCCCTGAATTGAGCACTTTAAAAAGTAATTTGTCACCTTCTTCACCATATTTTCCCATCAGGGTACTCAGGTTTTCCATGGCAGGGGTCTCAATGGGCAGATAACCATATTGTTGAAAAACCGTTTTGATTGTGTCGAAGAGAAAATTCCTCTTGATCATTTGATCGGGATTAAAATCCCTGGTTCCTTTCGGAATGCCGATTATTTGTGCCATGCAGAGTTAATCCTTAAAACGTGTGGCAAAATTAAGCATTTCCTAAGAACCATCCAGACAAAAATCGCATCAACCCTTGCTTTTGGGTAGAATAATCAAATCATCCAGCGATCGTTTTGGTACCACATGCACTCCTCCGGGCTCTTCAAAATATTGGGTTTCGCCATCTGACTTCACTTCGCTAAGCCTAATTTGCTGGTTTGGATATCCAATGGCCATCACCAGGATAATTTCATACGAATCAGGAAGTTGAAAATATTTCTTGAGTTCGTAACGGTTTACTGTGCGGATGATGCAACCGCCCATATCCATTTCGGTAGCTCCCAGTAGAATGGTTTGGCTCACAATTCCTGCATCAATATCGGCTTGTTCATTGATGGCTTTATCCAGGGCCAGAATGACATACGCCGGAGGTTGCTCGTGGGATGCCGGGCCGTTCCAATGCTTTAAAAACCACGCCCATTTCAGGTGTTTAAAAACAAAGTGGCTGTCCTCGGGATCGGTTACCAGGATATACTTTAGTGGTTGCCTGTTTTTTGATGAAGGCGTCAAGCGGGCCAGATCCACCAATTGCATCAGTTCGTGCACCTCCACTTTTTTGTCAAAATGAAACTTTCTGTAGCTTCGGTTTCTCAACACAAGGTCTTTTAACATGGTTTGAAAATTTATTGATTGGGGTCAGAATTAATCAAATCTTCCAGTTGACGAGTAGCTTCAGTCCAGTTGTAATTTTTCAATACAAATTGATGGCCGTTTTCGGCAATTAATGTATAGAGATCCTGATCGTTGAGTAAACTGACGATGTGTTCGGCCAGGGTAACCGCATCTTCACCTACCAAAATTTCCATGTTCTCTAGTGCGTTTAGGGCATTGTTTGCCAGAGGGGTGGTGATGGTGGGGAGCTTCATCGACATGGCCTCCAGGAGTTTGTTCTGCAATCCTGTTCCCAGGCGCATGGGGGCTATAAACACACGAGAAGTGGCATAGGCTTCCCTGATGTCGTCCATCCAGCCACTGACCTGTACTTTATCAGACTTTAGGGCGGTTACCCGATGATCGGGACTTGCCCCGGCCAGCAGCAAGGTGGCTTGGGGATTGGATTTCCACACCAGTGGCATGATTTCCTTGGCCAGAAAAACAGCCGCGTCCACGTTGGGAGGATAAGCCATGTTTCCGGTGAATACCACATCGGCTTTTTTCTCCTTTTGCTGTGGTTTAAAAAATTCATGATCTACTCCGTTGAGCACCACCCTGATGCGGTTTCTATCCACATGCGGTATTAAATCACGGTCGGGAACGGAAATAATGGTGTGGTGGTCGAAAAGATCGAAAACTTGGGCCTCATAATTGGATAACCTGTTGAATTCCAATTTGATAAATGGACGTAAAAAGAAGTTAGACTTGAGAATGCGACGTTTCATCCCATAAGAAAAAACATCCTGGTAATCGATGGTTTTAGTAATGGGAATGTTTTTTAAATATTCGGAAGTCCTAATCAGCTGGCAATAAATATGATCGGGATTGTACTCCTTTATCAAACGGCGTATTTCACGGGCAGCACGGTAGTTGTAAAAATAGCCCGACTGTAAAGGGAGCGAAGAGAAAAAAGCACGTACCACGTTTACCAGTCTACCATAAAGTGGCAGATCCAGAAAATTAATTGATCGGCAATAGGGTTGTAAGCTGCTGAAGGCTTTCTGCTTGTCGATATTTGAAACGGGATTTAACGCACACAGGATGATCTCATTGTGTTTAGACAATTCTTTAATCTGATGAAAAGCCCTTAATTTATCGCCTTTTTCAAGGGGATAAGGAATTCTTGAAAGCAGAATAAATATGCGCATAATCGGTTCTTTCATTTAATACAGTTGCGGTAATTAAGCCGCGACCTGTTTCAGTTCCTGGCAAAAGTCATAAAATATCGCGATAGAAGCCCACCAATTGTTGAATAATTTTAGGGGTGTTGTGGTCGCGGAGTATGAGTTTTTGCGCTTCTTTGCCCATGGATTTTGTCATTTCAGGGTCTTGAAAAAGTGTTTTGATGGCCATGGCAAATTCATTGGCATCATCAGCAATTAATATGTTTACACCCTTTGTGTAATTAATTCCTTCTGCGCCAATGGTGGTTGAAATTACCGCTTTACCTAAAGCCATGCTCTCTATAATCTTGATCCGGATTCCACTTCCTGAAAAAAGGGGAGCAATTAGGATGGATTTGGATTGTATGAAACCGTAAGCATCGGGTACTTCTCCAACCACTTCTATTTGGCTGGCTTTTAAGTTGGCTAACCAGGAGGGCATTTCCCTGCCGGCCAGGTATAATCTCAACTCAGGGAACTGACCATGTACGTTTGGCCACACTTCTTTGATAAACCAACTGATGCCTTCCTCGTTGGGCATCCAGTTCATGGCACCAATATGAAACAGGGCATGTTCCGATTTAACCCCTGTTAAATCCATGAGCTTTCCCGGATCGATACCTGTTGTGAAAGCCATCACAGGATGATTCGTAAGTCGGGAAAAGTACAGGGCATCGACTGAGGAAATAGGCACAACGCCATCATAATGTTTAACTATTTCTTCTTCATACCTTTTAAGGGTTGAGCTCAGGTGATTGAGATATACCTTTTTAAACTTGTTTTTTGTAATGGAAGCCACCCGTTTCCAAATCCGGTGTTCGATATTGTGAGCACGTAACACAATTTTAGCCTGCGACAATTCCCTGATTGTGTTCAGGTAAGGAGACATGAACAAGGTTTCCACCTGCACGATATCGTAACAATCGCGTATAAGCACTTCCCTTAATTTAAGATCGAAGTCCTTGGAAATGAATCGCTCCACATGATAGGATTTTTTTGTAAACAGGTTTAAAAATGCCGACACGGGTTTGATGGAAAGATCAATATATACAAGCTCGATTTGGGTTTTTTCGTGGTAGTCAGCGGTAATCTCTTTGGGGTCAACGGCATATTTATTCGTGTTGATGGCGAGTACCTTTACCAGATGCCCGGCGTCAGCCAGCCCCTCAATGAGGTTGTTCATGGCAATGGGGCCACCTTCATGTGCCGGCCAAGGCGATTTATTGCAAATAAATAAAATACTTAATGGCTTGAAGGTGGATGAAGTTGAGACCTCTGGCATGTTTTTTAGTTCTTTTTGAAATGTAACTTTTTGAAGAACTTTTGCCAGCTTTCAGTATCCATCAACTGGGCATCGGTGGTGGCTTTGTAGGTTAAAAACAATCCCAAAGGCATTATAACCATTGTGGAAAGCCAGATGCCAAAATCAACATTCAAGTCGCCTGTTTTTACAGCTTTTTCCCCGGTAATGGAAATGATGTGGTACAGTACGAAGAATAATACAGAAACAACCACAGGAAGACCAAGTCCTCCTTTTCGGATAATGGCCCCGAGTGGTGCCCCGATGAAAAAAAAGATAAAGCAGGCAAGGCTCAATGTGAATTTTTGATGCCAGACCACCTCATGTTTTATCATATTCGATTCGCGTGACTCAATTTCTTTGCTGTAGCTGATGAGGTTGTCTTTTGCTGCCCTGGCTCCTTTTAATGCACTTTCTAAAATAATGTCCTGATCGTCAATCGTGTAACTTGAAAGTAGCGACAAGGTTAAAGTATCCGCAATTTTGTCCGGGGTGGCTATGGCCGTGGTTGATTGATTTCCCATTAAAGTGTCCTTCACCGGAATGGTTGGGTATCTTTTTAAAAAATTCATTTTATATCGCTCCAATGCCTCATTTCGCTTAGTGCTGAGCGAATCGATGGCGGCATTGAGCTGTTGAATATTCAGCATTGAATAATGCGACTTAAACAGGTCTTCGTTGGTTCGGTTAAGCTTAAACTCCGTTAAATCGAAGGTTAGTATTTGTTTGTCGAATTTTGTGGATTCGAATGGCCTGGTTTTTCGATAATTGGCCACATTGGTGATGTCGGCATACCGAACCCCATCGAACAAAGTAAATATAATTCGTTTTTTGTCAGCTGACATTTCCATGTAACCTTTGTTTGCGGTGGTAACAATGGTGTTTCCCATGCGGTCGGTGTGGTCGTAAATGGTGATGTCGAATATGGTTTTGTTGTCTTTATCTTTCCTCCCGGCCCTGATAACGTAATTTTCAATTCCCTGATAATAAATACCTTCTGTAAGATTAAATGCCAGCTTTTGCTGCCGGACATCATATAGCAGCGAGCCAAATTTAAGGTTTGCCACAGGTAGTACATAATTGGAAAACAGAAAAGCGGCAATACTCAGGAACAATGCTAAAATAGCCAACCATTTCATGGCTTTACGAAGCGAAATACCGGCTGCCTTCATGGCCACCAACTCGTATTGCTCACCCAGGTTGCCAAAGGTCATCAGCGAAGAAAGCAATATGGCAAGAGGCAATGCCAACGGTACAAAAGTGGAAGAGGCATAAAACATGAGTTTGGCAATGATATACCATTCCAATCCTTTACCTACCAAATCATCGATGTACTTCCATAAAAACTGCAGCAGCAAAATAAAGAGCGCGACAAAAAATGTAAACACGAATGGTCCCAGATATTGCTTGAGCATGTAGGAATACAGTTTTTTCATTCGTGTTTTAATGGTTTATTGCAGTGCAAATATAAGTTGATTCCGTAACAAATTTTTCTAATGTCACTTTATCAGGCATTCAACCAATGAAACGGTCAATAAGTCGTCATATTGTCTTGCCTTTGGAGGAGTAATTTACTGAAAAATGGAAAAATAGCCTGGTGATTTGAACCAAATCAAAGGATGTTTTACAAAGATGATGAAGATTTTGTAATTAAATGATGCTATTTGAATAGTCGGAAATAAAATTGGTTACTTTTATTGCCATTATTTTTCACTCATTAAAAATGAAACCATGAAGAAAATTTTCTCCTTATTTTTAACCATCGTGTTTGCTTTGGCGGTTCATGCACAAGTGAATCAGTTAAAGCCACAACCCCGTTTAAGTAAAATTACCGAAAAGGCTGTGGTGGGAAATAACGATCCCATTGTATTCACAACCGAAATAAATCCTACCACGGCGAGCGACAGAGCTGCCGATGTAGTTATAGGCGAAACCTGGTACGATTTGCAATCCAACTCCTCCATGTCCCAACGTTTTTGGGTGTTTGATGACGGCACCATGGGTGCAACCTGGACACGCGGAATGAATGCGACAGCCTATGCCGACAGAGGTACCGGATATAATTATTATGATGGAACTTCCTGGGGTCCCTGGCCAACCGAACGTGTTGAAGACGTACGTACTGGTTGGCCCAGCTATGCTCCTTATGGAGTTAATGGGGAAATCATTTGCTCGCATACTTTTACGGATGCGGGTTTGGTGTTTAGCTGGAGGGAAAACAAAGGTGAAGGCGATTGGAATTATTTTAATTTCGTTGGCCCCACGGGTCATGAAGGCATCGCCTGGCCAAGAATGATCACCTCTGGTGAAAACCACGATGTTATTCATTTGATTGCCAACATTAAAAGTACAGTTAATGGGGGGGCTCCTTATGAAGGTCAGGATGGCGCTTTATCCTATTCACGTTCCACCGATGGTGGATTGACCTGGGATCCTCAGAACGTTATCCTTGAAGGAGTATCTGCAGATTATTTTTCCGGTATTGGTGCCGACAGTTATGCATGGGCTGCGCCTCAGGGAAATACCATCGCTTTTGTATATTTTAGCGGAATTACTGATGGAGTGGTCATGAAGTCGGATGATGGAGGAGATAATTGGGAAAGATTGCTGTTTTACGAAAGTCCCCTTCCATTTTTTACCGGCGAAGAAGGCAACCTCCCCAAATGTGGCGGTGGCGATGGTTGCAATGCGGTTGCCATTGATGATGAAGGCTTGGTTCACGTGGCCTTTGGACGTCAGATACATATAGATGAAGATCCTGCGGCAGGATGGAATTATTATCCATACTCTGATGGGCTGGTGTACTGGAAAGAAGGAATGGCTGCGCTGGATACAGCCAAGATCACTGCCGACATTCTGCCAGAGGACTGGTCAGATCATTATCTCTATCTAAATGGTAACCTGGCAGCTTATACTCAACCTCATGGCAACGACACCATCGTTGGCGTGGCTTATTACGGAGCTTCCCTTACCAGTATGCCACAATTGGTGGTTTACCGGAACGATGTTGGAAAAAAAGTAATAAATATAAATTATTCGGCAGTAAGCGTTGGATATGATAATTCCGAATTCAATTTCCGCCATATTTGGGGCCGGTTTTCTGAAGATGATGGCAATTGGAGTGAATTTATCGATTATACAGGTGATGTGTTCCATATCTTCAGCGAATGCGTTTACCCGACTGTTTCCCAGAATATTGTAAACGATAAAATAGCATTGATTTATCAATCAGATAATATGCCGGGAACCAGCATCCAACCCACCCCACCTGCCCACGATCCGCTTTTGAATACAATCGTATATTTACCTGTTGGCCCGTTTATCCCGGTTGGAGAAAGTGAAGAGGGAATTAGTCAATGTGAAATATCACAAAACTTCCCCAATCCTTTTAACGGAGTTACCTATGTTGATGTTACCCTGAACAAGGCTTCAAATGTAAGTCTTGAGGTTTATACCCTGACAGGACAAAAGGTGGTTGCCAACGATTGCGGTTTAAAGTCTATCGGTAATCATACACTTAAGATCGACGGAAGTCAACTTACAACCGGAGTTTATTTTTATACAGTGACTGCCGGGCAGAATAAAGTGACCCGCAAGATGATGGTGGAATAAGTAATTATCTCATTTGCAAAAAAAAAGTAAAACGGACGAATTCAATTAAGAATTCGTCCGTTTTCATTTATTTTAACTTTTCCAAAGTTCCAAACTTTGGAAAAGTTTTTAGATAGGCTAGAATTCCGATGTAAAGTGGAATTGAATATCCTTGTATTTATCCTGGGCCATTTGCAGCGAAAATTGAGAATCGGCTAAAAACACCTCCCGCCCTTCTTTGTCCAGAGCTATCTGGTTGGCTTTCCTGGCACGGAAATCATCAAGCTGGGCTTTGTTTTTGCTGGTAAACCAGGCTGTTTTGTACAAGGTAATGTGTTCGTAGCGGCATTTGGCATTGTATTCATGCTCCAGGCGATACTGAATTACTTCAAACTGCAAAGCGCCCACGGTACCAATGATTTTTCGTCCGGTGTGTTTTCCGGTAAAAAGTTGTGCCACCCCTTCATCCATCAACTGATCGATGCCTTTGGCAAGTTGTTTCGATTTTAATGGATCCGCATTTTCAATGTATTTGAACAATTCGGGCGAAAAGCTGGGGATGCCTTTGTAGTTCAGGATTTCACCTTCGGTGAGCGTATCCCCGATTTTGAAATTCCCTGTGTCGTGCAAACCCACGATATCGCCCGGAAACATCTCGTCTACCACACTTTTCTTTTGTGCCATAAACGCTGTGGGACTGGTAAACTTCAGCTTCCTGTTGAGCCTCACATGCAAGTAGTTGGTATTG
>PCUL01000080.1:11054-12352 GCA_002771745.1 Bacteroidetes bacterium CG18_big_fil_WC_8_21_14_2_50_41_14 | reverse complement strand
AACAGATTTATTTCTGTCCGGAAAAGCTACTAAGTGCACTGCACCTTAAAATAGGGTTCTTGTTTTACAATAAATATTGGCGGTACTCCGTACCTGTTTAATTGTCTTGAATACGGATGTATTTGTATATAAGTCAGTTTGTGAAAGGTGAAATGTTAATGCATAAATTATTGTGTGGAGCCGCATTCAAAACTATTTTGTAATAATTTTAAGGATAGACTTTGAGGTGCAGCGCACCGAAAATATTTATAGCCATTTTATTATCAGTAGATTCAAGGTGCAGCGCACCGTCATATTGATCTAAAAAAAAGCCAATGTAGTTTTAAATCAATAATCATCTGGCCTGAATGATTGCCACCTTCGATATTATTTGTTAATATTTGGTTAACCTGAATCAAGAAGTACACCTCGTTATTTAATAATAATTACTTTAGCCGCCATTTCATCATTTTTTAATGATCAATTCATTACCCTTTTTAAATTTAATTTCTGATCATGAAACTATTTCGACTCCTTTTCTTTTTAATCGCAACCCTATCTCTCGCTCCAAACCTTCTCTCTCAAAACGAAGAAGGTGAAAAAGCCGGAAATTACGGAATGATCCAGAAACCTATTCTGGTGCCAAGTATTGCACAGCAAATAAAGGACGGTACTTTTATTAGTGTTGATCCCAATGAAACCACTAAACCGGGCCCTCCCAAAAGAAGAGGGGCCAACATCACGGTTCCCGGAAAAGGACTTCCTGTTGAGGGCGATGCGTTGGTACAAAACCAGTTGCGCTCAATTAAGCGGGACGCAAAAGATCCATTACTGGTTTTTGACGCCAATACCGCCATTTACACACCCTCCGACCCCACTGGTGCTGTTGGACCAAACCATTTTGTTGGCGGCTGGAACGTGGGATTTAGAATATTTGACAAAGCCGGTAACCCTTTAACACCCACGGCCTCTTTAAGCACCTTATTCCCGGGCAATAACATTGGCGATCCGATTGTATTTTATGATGCAGAAGCCGACCGTTTTGTGATCACCGAATTTGATAATAACCCAAACGGTTTTAACGTAGCCGTTTGCCAGGGACCCGACCCCGTAAACGATGGCTGGTATATTTACACCACCGGTTTTGGCACCGGCCAATTTCCCGACTACACCAAATTCTCTGTTTGGTCGGATGCGTATTATGTTACAGCCAATATTGGCGCCAACAATAAAGTTTTTGCGATAGAACGTGCCGAAATGCTCCTGGGCAACGCGGCTCAATTTGTAGGATTTCCACTCACGGGAATCTCAACTTCAGG
>PCUL01000080.1:0-11023 GCA_002771745.1 Bacteroidetes bacterium CG18_big_fil_WC_8_21_14_2_50_41_14 | reverse complement strand
CCATGGAAATACCTACCACCCCATTTATATCCGTGTTTGATGGGGGTTCATTTAGTAATGTCCCCCAGCCAGGCGGTCCCGATCAGGATGTGCTACAGGCAACCATCATGAACCAGGCACAATACCGAAGGTTCCCGGGTTACAATTCAGCGATATTTAATTTTGTGGTCGACACAGATGGGTCAGGAGCTGAACTGGCAGGGATTCGCTGGTTTGAAATGCGTCAGGACAACGATGGCGATCCGTGGACAATTTATCAGGAAGGAACCTATATTTCCCCATATAACAACAAACATGCTTTTTCAGGAAGCATGGTAATGGACGGACAAGGGAATATTGGCATGGGATATACTACCGTTAGCTCTGCCGAAAAAATTGCCATTTATTTTACCGGACGATATGCCTCTGACCCTTTGGGACAAATGACTGTTGATGAAACCCTCATCGCACAAAGCTTGTCCAATAATTCATCAAACAGGCTTGCCGACTATGTCCAGATATCGGTTGATCCGGCCAACGACAAGACCTTTTGGCATATTGCTGAGTATTTTATTAATAACCAGAGAACCGATGTGGTGGGTGTTTTTCAAATTGCCTCAAACTATGCCCAGGACATGGGAGCGGTTAGCATCGACGAACCTGTGGATGGAGCCTTATCGGAAACCGAACCCATCACCATCACTATTTTTAACTATGGTGAAGACGAGCAAATAAACATTCCCGTGAGTTATCAGGTGGGTGGTGGTGAGGTGGTAACAGAGATCGTACCGGGGCCCTTGGCAACGGGTACTGCAATGCAATATACGTTCAACACCACAGCCAACCTGGGTCTTGTTGGCTCAACTTATACCATAAAATCTTTTACCAATCTGGCAGGGGATGAATTCCGTTCAAACGACACCATCACGAAGAGTGTCCTGCATTTATTTCCTGACGATATCGGTGTCACCGGCATCATTTCACCCCTTTCAGGAAGTGGGTTGACGAGTGAAGAGGACATTACCGTTTCCCTCAGCAACTTCGGTACAGCCGATCAAACCAACTTTGAGGTAAGCTATCAATTGAATGATGTATTGGTAACTGAGCAAGTTCCAGGGCCCTTAACTACAGATTCACCAATCAACTTTACATTTTCGCAAAAAGGTGATATGATGGCCCTTGGAACCTACCAGTTATCTGCCTACACCTCGTTGCCTGGCGATGCCTTTATTGAAAACGATACCACTAAGGTTGAGATAATCAACACCTTATGCCAACCACAATCAAACTGCCACACAGGAACTGGTATTTTCTTGTTTCAACTCGGGACCATCGACACGGCCACCGATTGTTCACCAAAAGGGTATGGAGATTATACCGAACTTTCAACCGAATTGGAAAATAACAGCATCAACGAGTTAACCATCGCCACTTATTATGGAAGTCAATATATTAAAGTCTGGATCGACCTGAACGACAATTTCGTGTTTGAAATGGATGAGGTGGTTGTAGACAATTTCGAAATCGCGCCCGGGATGACGAATGGGTATTATGTGGAAACCATGTCGTTGACCATACCTGATGGGGTTAATCTGGGTGAACATATTTTGAGGGCCAAGACAAACCTTAACGGCCCGGTTCCTGAAGATGCCTGTAATGCGACCTCTTATGGAGAAACAGAAGACTACAAAGTAAACCTGGTACTTCACATTGGTGTGGAAACTACTCCCTTCAACAATGCCGACATGGTTATTAAGACCGTAGGAAACAATGTTTTTGACATCTCACTGGAAACGGCCACTACCAACGAAACCCTCATTATCAACCTTCACAATGTCTTTGGACAAAAACTTGTTGAAAACAGAGTGAACAATGTTAATGGCAAGTATCAGTACCGCCTGGACTTATCCTATGCCAAACCGGGTGCCTATATTGTGAGGTTGGGATCGCCACAAGCAGGAAAAGTAAAACGGATTATGGTGAGGTAACCACCTTTTTAAATACGGAATTGTTCAAGGACAATTGAATAAAAGCACCATTTCCAATGAGGAAGCGGTGCTTTTTTCAAAATCATTTATACCGGTACATCTCCTCCCGTTGTAACTTTATTTTCTCATCGGCAAGGTATTCTTCAAAGTCCATGTATTTGTCGATCATGCCGTTGGGGGTGAGTTCGATCACCCGGTTACAGACACTTTCAATAAATTCATGGTCGTGTGAAGCCATCAGGATATTGCCTGGATAGGTTTTCATGTTGTTGTTAAACGACTGGATGGACTCCATGTCGAGGTGGTTTGTGGGATGATCGAGTACAAGAACATTGGGGTTTAATAGCATCATACGCGCAATCATGCAACGCATGCGTTCACCACCGGATAGCACCATGGCATTTTTGGCTCCGTCTTCCCCTGAAAAGAGCATCTTGCCCAGATAACCACGCAAAAAATTCTCACTTGTATCATCCGAATATTGACCAATCCAATCGAAAAGAGAAATCTTTTTATTAAAAAAATCGGTATTGTCCATGGGTAGAAAAGCTGGTGTAATGGTTACACCCCATTCGTAAGTACCGCTATGAGGAGCCAACTCGCCACCGATGATTTTAAAAAAGGCTGTGGCAGCGCGGTTGTCGTGCGACAGAAAAACAATTTTATCGTTTTTACTCACGTGAAAATTTACATCGGAAAACAAAGTCGTGCCGTCTTCAATCCTGAAACTCAGGTTCTCAACCAGCAAAACCTTGTCGCCAGCTGCCCTTTCGGGTTTAAAAATAATGCCGGGGTAACGGCGGTTGGAAGGTTCAATTTCATCAATATTCAGCTTTTCGAGCATTTTCTTCCGGCTGGTAGCCTGACGTGATTTCGATACATTGGCACTAAACCGGGAGATAAACGCCTGTAACTCTTTGCGTTTCTCTTCTGCCTTTTTATTGGCAGACGAACGCTGACGCAATGCCAATTGACTCGACTCGTACCAAAACGTATAGTTTCCGGAAAACATGCGGATACGACCATAATCGATATCAATAATGTGGGTGCATACATTGTCTAAAAAGTGCCTGTCGTGCGAAACCACGATTACCGTATTCTCAAAATTGGCCAGATAATTTTCGAGCCAAAGCACTGTTTCCAGGTCGAGGTCGTTGGTAGGCTCATCCAACAACAAGTTGTCGGGATTACCAAACAACGCCTGGGCCAGCAGGATACGCACCTTTTCTTTACCAGTTACATCTTTCATCAGCATGGGGTGCAACGTCTCTTTTATTCCGAGTCCGCTAAGCAGTTCAGCTGCATTGCTATCGGCGTTCCAACCATCCATGTCTGCAAATTCTTCTTCCAATTTAGCGGCCTTCATGCCGTCTGCTTCTGAGAAATCAGATTTGGCATACAAAGCCTCTTTTTCCTGCATGTTCTTCCAAAGCTTTTCATGCCCTATCAATACTGTGTCGAGCACACGATACTCATCAAAAGCAAAGTGATCCTGACTGAGTACAGAAAGCCGCTCACCAGGTTCCATGGTGACTGATCCACGGGTGGCTTCAAGGTTACCTGATAGGATGTTCAGTAAGGTGGACTTTCCAGCACCGTTGGCACCAATAACACCATAGCAGTTACCGGAAGTACATTTTAAATTAACATCAGCAAATAAGGGCAGTTTTCCAAAGCGAATGGCCAGGTCAGAAATAGTAATCATAGAAATAAGTTTGGGGCGGCAAAGGTAATCAAAAGAGTGGCTCGAACAACCCCTTGACCCGGATGAGTTGGAACAATAAAAGTACTTGTGATTAAATACTATTTACCCGTCATTTATTCATCCCATTTCCCTTTTAATTTGTAGCTCATTTCGCTGATGGTAATGCACACAACAACTGAATTCGCCACCTGCTTTTCATCATATTCAAACTTTTTATCCCCTCCGTATTTGCGCATGATGGCATCGTAACCAGTGATTTTGTCTTTGGCATTGGTTAATATCGCGGCGGTTCCGAAGCCCACCACAGATTTGAAACGCGAGCTCCATTTACACGCCAGTTCGTTGGTAATGAGTTCGAAGCCATAGTCCATCTCAAAACAAACCTCAGGATTCCGAGCCAGAATATCCATTTTCTTTCCATTCATTTTTGAATGAAAATAAAGGCGACCATCGTCATAACCAAAATTTACAGGCACTACATAGGGTTTGTTGTCATCAACCATGGCCACACGCATGATTTGTGCATTTTTTAGTACATCCTGAATGCCTGCATTTTGTATTTTTTGTACGGGATTGAAGCTCATAAACTGTTAGATTTTTTATCCTGGTAAAAATAATAAAATAACACAGCACCATGAAGTCCTAAAAGACGTTAACAAAGCGAATTCTCTCCAAATTCAATCCTGTCTGCTCTCCCAAAAAATAGTATTTTTGCGTCTCTAATAAAATACCATAAGGATGTCAGCATTGTATTTTAAAGAAATCCGCAGTTTTCTCAGTTCTCTCATGGGCTATGTCATTATTCTGGTATTTCTGGTCACCATCAGTCTATTTCTTTGGGTATTTCCAAACGATTTCAATATTTTCGATTATGGATATGCCAACCTCGATGGGTTGTTCGTCATCGCGCCATTTGTATTTATTTTTCTGGTGCCAGCCATTACCATGAGGTCGTTTGCCGATGAAAAAAAAAGCGGCACCATCGAATTGCTCTTTACCCGACCCTTAACCGACATGCAGCTCATACTGGCCAAATTTTTGGCATCATTTACACTGGTGGTTATCGCGTTGCTGCCAACCTTATTATATTACATCTCTGTATATCTGCTTAGTTTTCCTCAGGGCAACATTGACTCGGGAAGCATTTGGGGAAGTTATATCGGCTTGTTGTTTTTGGGGGCAGCCTTCACCTCAATCGGGATATTTACCTCTTCCATAAGCGATAACCAGGTTACTTCATTTGTGATAGCCGGACTGCTGAGTGCCTTTTTATACCTGGGTTTCGAACTGATTTATTCTTTTGAACTATTTGGTCCGGTCGACCTTTTAATCCGCTCCCTTGGAATCAGCGCTCATTACAGCTCACTCAGCCGTGGCGTAATCGACACACGCGATGTAGTCTATTTTCTTAGTGCCATCGCCCTGTTTTTGTTTTTAACCAAGTTTTCGCTCGCGCGAAGAAAATGGTAACCAATAGTTTGTGTAACATGAAAGAAAAGAAATCTTCAATCGTTCGTCAATCGTGGTCGCAACTACTCCTGGTCATCGGGATCATTCTTGTGGGCAACCTCATCAGTTCCTTCCTTTTCACACGTGTAGACCTGACCAACGAAAAACGCTATACCCTTTCTGCTGAAACCCGAGAACTATTAAAAAATGTAGATGACATCGTCTATTTCAGGGTTTTTTTGGAAGGAGAATTTCCTGCCGGTTTTAAAAGGTTAAAACGTGAAACCAAGGAGCTGCTTGATGAATTCAGGGCCTATAACAAGAACATTGCCTACGAGTTTATTAATCCTTCGGCCAGTGAAAATCAACAAGAAAGAAATGCAACCTATCAGTTGCTTGTGCAACAAGGGCTACAGCCCACCAATTTACAAGTGAAGACAAAAAGCGGGCTGGAACAACAGGTGATATTTCCGGGATCATTGGCATCGTATCGCAACAATGAAATCGCTATTGAATTGCTTGATGCTCAGATGAACATCCCCCCCGAAGCTGTATTGAATAATTCAATCGAAAACCTAGAATTCAAATTCGCCAGTGCCATCCACAAAATCACCCGACTGAAGAAACCTTCCATCGCTTTCATCGAAGGTCAAGGTGAACTAAACGACCAGGAGACTTTCGACCTCACAAAAACACTAAACGAAAATTATCATGTAGAAAGGATCCGCATTCAAGGCAGCTTGAATGCCTTGGTTAACCGCACGTTAATTGATTCCGTAAACCAAAAATGGGAAATCATCCCCAAATATGCAGCCATTATCATTGCAAAACCCGATTCCATGTTTTCGGGCAAGGACCGCTTCATCATCGATCAATACCTGATGTATGGCGGCAAAATATTGTGGTTTCTTGATCCGGTGTTAGCCAGCATGGACAGCATTAGCGGATCAGAAAACACGGTGGCCATCGAAAAAAAACTGGATATACAATCGCAGCTATTTACATACGGAGTGCGCCTTAACAACGACTTAATCATGGACTTAAGTGCCGCCTCCATTCCTATCCGCACAGGCCAGGTGGGCAACCAACCACAAATTGAATTTTTTCCATGGTATTATTTTCCGATTGTTACACCCACCACCAAACATCCCATTGGTAAAAACCTGAATGCCATTAAAACACAATTTGTGAGTAGCATCGACACGCTGACGACAAAAAATGTAAAAAAAACCGTACTTCTTTCGACTTCACCCTACTCACGTACCGAACAGGTCCCGGCACTCATCAGCTTGTCTATTCTACGCGAACAACCTGACCCCCGGCAATACACCACTCCGCCACAGGTAATCGCCGTATTGCTCGAAGGCAATTTTTTATCGGATTTCCGCAACCGGATTCCTCCCGAAATAATGAACGACAAAGGCATCGGATTTAAAGAAAACAGCGTCTCTACCGCGATGCTGGTAGTTTCGGATGGCGATTTAATCATAAATCAGTTTCAGCAAGGGAAACCGTTGCCTCTGGGATATGACCAATACACACGAGAAACCTTTGGAAATAAAGATTTTGTGTTGAACGCGATTAATTATCTGACAGAAGGTCCGGGCTTGATTTCCATTCGCTCAAGGGAAATGAAATTGCGGTTGTTGGATAAAGCCAAAGTAAATGAATCAAAAATGATGTGGCAGTTTTTTAATGTGCTGGCACCAGTTTTTATCATCATTCTTACAGGTCTTTTGTTAATTTACCTCCGAAAAAGAAAATATGCACTATAAACATCGATTATGAAAATAAACCGGATTTACCTGATTGTTTTGTTGGTACTGGCTGCCATTGCCATTTATTTGCTGGCACAAAATCACTATTCAACTTTAAAGGAAAATGAAGCCGATTTTTCGGTAGCTGACACAGCCTCAGTTACCAAGCTGTTTATTGCAGATAAAGGACTCAATTCGATCACCCTACAACGAACCTCAAAAGGATGGTTGCTGGATGGAAAATTCAAAACCAATGAACAGGGAGTAGAGTCATTGCTGGGTACCTTGAACAGGATAAAAGTAAAATCACCTGTTTCGACCATCAGTTTCGACAACGTGATTAGCCGGATGGCTGCCATCGGGGTTAAGGTAGAAGTTTATCAGCAGGTATATTACATCGATTGGTTTAACAAAATAAAACTGTTTCCACATGAAAAACTCACCAGGGTATTTTATGTTGGTGACGCAACCTCCAACAACCTGGGCACTTATATGTTGATGGAAGGAGCTTCGCAACCTTACATAACTTATATTACAGGCTTCAGGGGATACCTTTCGGCACAATTTTCACCTGAGCCCGATAACTGGAAAAGCCATGAAGTATTTAGGCAATCCCTCTCAAATATTAAAAGCATCCGGCTTAACATGATAGAAAAGCCTGAAGAGGGGTTTTCACTGCAAGTAACAGATGCATCAGGGCATTATGATCTTCGTCGATTAACAGATAACAGCCATGTAAACAACTACGATACTCTAAAGGTGTTGAACCTGTTAACTTCTTTTTCAGATGTTCGCTATGAAACCAGGATGAATAACCTGATGCCCAAAGTCCGTATCGACTCAATCGTTCAATCCCCCGGCTTATACGAGCTCACCTTGGTCGATATCAACAACGACACCACCTATGTAAAAATGTTCAGAAAGGGTTTCGTTGCTGAAGAATTGGTGGAAGCTGCTTACAATCAGCTGGTGCCAATGGATCATGACCGATTTTACGGATTGATAAATGGGGGTGATGATTTTGTTCTTCTCCAGTATTATGTTTTTGATAAACTGTTGAACCCAATTAGTTATTACGAAAAATAAAACGGGAGGAAATAAAAGAGCATCATGTTAAGCTTAAAATGTCACGGCCATAGCCGAATGGGGTACATTGGGATTCATATCATCCAACCGCGTCCAGTATCATTCACTTATTTCTAAATTAACCGACTGACTTTCTTCCCCGGGCATTGAAGGGCGGATGGGTTTTTCTATCACCCCCACGTTGTGTTTGCCATCTATCTTGATCACAAGTGGTTGTTCAAACAGAACATGCCTGATATACTGATTTTCGAACACGGAAGGCATGGCATCCAAAAACGCCAGATCGTAATATCCATCGTCAATAAAGGGATTAATGGTAAAATACCCCACCCTGAAAGACGTCAGGTTTTGGAAAAAGTGTGTTCCCTGACTTGGGTCGATGCGGTACTTGTCAAGGCCCGCCTCCACAATCAGGCGGGCTGCTGAAATCTGTGGCCATTTCACCGGAATGCCCAGCCATGGGTCGCTTGATCCCCATCGGCCCGGTCCTATCAAAATGTAGTTCCTTCCCGATTTTAGAAAGTCATTGTTAATTTGTTCAATGGCAGGTATCACCTTCTGGTTGTTTGCGGCATTAAACAGTTCTGGCCGGATATAAACAACATCATAAATATCGTCTATGGTTCCGTTTCCGAGAGCTGACTGTGAAATGATCAGGGTATTCTCCCGGTTAATATTATCCAAATCCAGGGTTAGCATTTCTTCCTTAACGGCAATGGGACGAATCTGGAGTAAGTTAAAAGTTGCTTTGTCGCCTTTGCGTGTGTTTAAATCCACGGCAAATTCAATCTCTACCGGATTTCCCATTTCCCGCTCGCCGAGCTTAAGTATTTTTTGACAAATTTCGGCTATTGGAAAACTATTGTGTTTGAGTATATTTGAGAATGTGATTAACTTTTTTCCGCCATCACCATAACCATCACGAACCACATGGTTATGCATATCGTAAGTAGATGAAATGTCGCGTATGGCATCATCTTCCTCTGCTGATTTTATCTTGAGCGTAAGCAGGTTAGCGCTGTCGTTGGGAGTGGGCACAAAAGTGATGCGGTTAAGGTCCAGCGCGAAAAACTCCTTTTGGGTCTCCCTCAGGGTCATGTCAGGGGTTGAAGTTTGTAAAACATTTTTCGGAAAGGTTGGACTAAACCTGAGTGAAAGACCGCCATCCACAATATATTTGCCCAGCCCCAGGGCTATACTCACCGTACCATCTCCAGGTTTACAAGGAGGCAATGGATAATAATCGATAGAGCGGCCCACACCTGAAAAAGTTGGATAATACCGATTGCCATAAGCGGTTCCACAAACTTCCTGAATGACAATAGCCATTTTTTCCTCATCAATCATATTGGAAGTCGCAGTCATATAGGCCTTGCTGTCGTGATAATAAACAGAGGCGTATACTGCTTTGATGGCAGTGACCATCATTTCAAACATCTGACTTCTATCATGATCGATAAGCGGAAGCATGTAGGTATTGTATATTCCCGCAAAAGGTTGGTAATGTGAATCTTCGAGCAAGCTACTGGAGCGAATGGCTACTGGTTTTGAAATGGCTACTGAAATAGTAAATAAATCGCCATAAACCTGCTGCGGCAGTTTTGCATTTAAAAACCGAGCCAAAATCTCCTCATCCGAGAGGTCGTTATTAAAAGCAACCTGATACAATTTATTTTGGTCCATAAACTCATCAAACACATCGGTTCCCAACACCACTGTTTTAGGGATGGCTATTTCAATTTTATCAAAATGATGGTATAGTTTGTTTCTGTTGATTAAAGAATCGAGAAAGGCCAATCCACGCGCTTTACCACCAACAGAACCCTGACCAATGCGTGATATGCTAAAGTATTTATCGAAATTATCGCGATTGAAAGAAGAAATGACCCCCCGGGCTTTGGCCATCCTAAATTCGGAAATAGAATCATAAATAAACTTCTTAGTCTCATCACTATCAATGAAATCGTCTGATTTAAATGCCCTGAAAAGCTCTGCCAATGGAAATAGAGCTCTGGCTCTCAACCATTTTGAAAAGTGATCGCGTTCGATATGATACCTCAATGAAGCAGTAGGGATTTTGTACACTTTTTCCTGAAGGTCTTTCAAATCGCGTGCACGACCCACCACGAGACCCATGTGGGGATCTTTAAAGACAAAATCACCAAAGGCAAAATACTCCTTAATAAACTCTCGTAAATCGAATGTCAGGCTTTTCGAGTTTTTATCCAAAAACCCAACCCTGATTTCTTTTGCTTTCCAACGATTCTTTGGGTCAGACGACTGCAACAATACGGGTGTATATTTGTTGTCTTTTTTTACTTTCTTGCTCAGCCTGAATCCGGCTTCCTTGTCTATCACACCATTGCGGGGATAGGAGATATCCGAAACAATTCCCAACACATTGTGTTTATATTTATCGTAAATCGAAACCGCTTCCTCATAATTCGTTGCCATCAATATTTTTGGACGACCGCGCATACGCAACATACGCTGGTGCTCGTTTAGTCCTTCCGACACAAAAGTTTGTGCCTGTTTAAAAATGATTTTATACATGATGGGCAGATAACTGGAATAAAAGCGGATGTTATCTTCCACCAAGATGATCACCTGAACACCGATTTCCATCACATCGTATTCAGCATTCATCTTGTCCTCAATCAGTTTAATAATAGCCAACAAAATATCGGCGTTTCCAAGCCAGCTAAAAATGTAGTCGATGGACTCATGTTTTAGTTTGGTTATTTTCAGGCTTGCTTCGCGCGAAAAAGGAGTCAACATCACGATAGGAACTTTCGGATACTCCTTTTTGATGTCCTGGGCCAGGGAAAAGGTATCACTTTTTTCTGTGCTAAGCATGGTGATCACGAGGTCGATCTTTTCTTCTTTCAGCACCAGTAATGCTTCTGAAGCTGTGGTAGCCTTATAGAACTGTGGAGGATATCGCAGACTCAGAGAAGTGTATTCCTGGAAAATTTGTTCATCAATACGGCCATCCTCCTCCAGCATAAATGCATCGTAAACACTCGATATAAGCAGCACATGGTGGATGCGCTTTTTCA
>PCUL01000169.1 GCA_002771745.1 Bacteroidetes bacterium CG18_big_fil_WC_8_21_14_2_50_41_14 | reverse complement strand
TGCTGATAGAACTCTCTTGACCATCCGGCTACCAGCTTGGTTTCAAGTCCACGGGCGGCAGTACGTCCTAAGGTAGAGAACAAGGCGGTTACAGGTACATCCAGTTTTTGAAGCGCAAAGGCAATTACCTCTTTGAATTCCTCTTTTCCAGAGGCATAACCCACCAGCATCCTTGACAAGGGGCCCACTTCCATGGGATGCCCGTTCCACCTAGGCGTTTTCAGCCAGCTGTATTTATTATCAACGTCCAGATAGTCGTAAGGAGGTCTCGGCCCTGTATAGTTAAGATTGGTTTCCCCATTCCAGGGATGCTTACCGGAAGGATCATTGTCAGAATAATCATACCATGAATGCGCAATTTGCTCTTTGATCTGCTCTGGATCAGTACCATCAATTGGGATTACTTCATTCAGGTTGCGGTTCATGATAATTCCGCGTGGGAATTTAAAACTGCCCACATCCGCGTAGCCATTGGTAGGCAAATCGCCATAAGCCATATAATTTGACAGTCCGCCGCCAATGGCTCCCCAATCGCTTTTATAAAATGAGGCAATGGCTAGTAAATCAGGAATATACACTTGTTCAATAAAGTCGTATGCCTGATCGAACAAGGTACCTACAAAAGCCAGGCGCTCGGCGTTCAGCGCATTGCTGTCGTCAATATTAATTGCACAAGGCACACCTCCCACCAAATAATTGGGATGTGGATTTTTCCCTCCAAAAATGGTATGTACCTTTACAATCTCTTTCTGCCATTCCAGGGCTTCCAGGTAGTGAGCTACGGCCATCAGGTTGGCTTCGGCAGGAAGTTTATAACCTGGATGTCCCCAGTATCCGTTGGCGAAAATACCCAATTGGCCGCTATCCACGAATTTTTTAATTCGTTTTTGAACATCAGAAAAATACCCGGGCGAGCTGTTGGGCCAGCTCGAAATACTTTGAGCCAGCTGCGAGGTGGCAGCAGGATCGGCCTGGAGGGCAGAGACCACATCTACCCAGTCGAGGGCATGGAGGTGATAAAAATGCACCACGTGGTCCTGCATATACTGAGCGCAAAACATCAGGTTTCTGATTACATCAGCATTGGGTGGAACGGTAATACCCAGGGCGTTTTCAACGGTTCTTACCGAGGCAAGGGCGTGTACAGTAGTGCAAACGCCGCAAACTCTTTCGGTAAATGCCCATGCATCACGTGGATCGCGTCCTTTCAGGATAAGTTCAATTCCACGAACCATGGTTCCTGAGCTGTAAGCATCCACTATAACGCCATCCTTGATTTCAGCTTCTATTCTTAAGTGTCCTTCGATACGTGTGATCGGGTCGACAACAATTCTTTGTGCCATAATACTTTAAATTTTCGGGTTTTCGATATCTGCTTTCACTTCACCTTTGTTCGTATGTTTCCGTTTGCGGATGTTGGTCGAAATGGCATGTGCCACGATTCCGGCTCCGGTAGCTATCCCCAGCCCCACTCCGATGGTGTCGGCAGTAGATTCAATACCAAATCCAGGGAAACTTTGCAGGTGTTTATAGAATGGGCCATTGTCCCAAAAGTTGGCTTCACTGCAACCTATGCAAGGGTGGCCCGACTGGATAGGATAACTGACGCCATTGTTCCATTTAATAACCCCACATGAATTATAGGTATTTGGTCCACGACAACCCATTTTGTATAAACAATACCCTCTTTTGGCATTTTCATCATCAAACGACTCGACGAACAAGCCGGCATCATAATTGGGTCGGCGGTAACAAGTGTCATGCACCCTTCGTGAATAAAATGCCATGGGCCTGCCCAATCCATCCAGCTGAGGAATGCGGTCGAAGGTGAGCAAATGCACAATCACACCCGCCATCACCTCGGCAATGGGTGGGCAACCCTGTACATTAATAATGGGTTTTCCTTTGATGACTTTATGTACCGGTCTGGCTCCCGTTGGATTTGGAGAAGCAGCCTGAACGCAACCAGCTGAAGCACAATTGCCCCACGCGACGATGGCCTTGGCCCCTTCGGCCACTTCATTTACAATGTCATAAGCACTCCTTCCTCCGATGCAGCAAAATGCCTCATCGCCAACCGGGATGGAGCCTTCAACCATCATCAGGTACTGACCATGGTATTTTTCCATGGTGTCATGAAGTGATTTTTCTGCCTGGTGACCCGAGGCAGCCATTAAGGTCTCAGTATAATCCAGAGAAATCTTGTCGAGTAAGATGTCGGCGACAATTGGATGCGACGACCTGATAAACGACTCGCTACAGCAGGTACATTCCTGAAAATGCATCCATAATACAGGGATTCGTGATTTGGTTTCGAGTGCTTTGGCAATTTGAGAAGCGCCACTGGCGCTTAAACCAAGCATGGCGGCCATGGTGCCGCAAAACTTGAGGAAATCGCGGCGTGAATAGCCAGCTGCCAGCACTTCTTCGTAAACGGTGGGTTTTTTGTCGATCATAGCTAAACAGATT
>PCUL01000119.1:44012-66193 GCA_002771745.1 Bacteroidetes bacterium CG18_big_fil_WC_8_21_14_2_50_41_14 | reverse complement strand
CATCTTTTCATATACCTAACATATCAAACAAAACGCTGTTCATTATCATTGTGTCATTGTATTTCTTCGCCTTGCTGCCAACCTATTTGTAATCACAGCTATACTATTTATTTTCTTTTCCGTCACACTTTGGTTTCTTTCTATTTTGTTCATAAACAACAACCTGTTTATTTTTAATCCATTAAACTAATAGGTTCGTATTGGTTATTATAAGGTGCAATGTGATTCAGTCTCAAAGGTATCATAAATCTTCAGGCACCAATTTCCGGGAACTTTTTTTTATTGACGCAGTCTTGCTTGAGAAACTGTCTGAATTTTTCCCATAGGAAAATCACAAGGATATAAAAGTGAAACCGGATACAACTCAGAACCGTATTGTACCAGATTTGATTTGAATGTTCATACATAAACCTTTCGTATTTTTGACGTCTGAAACTAAACCGATGGAACCAACTAAAAAACATCAACGCTATCAACGTCTTTTCGATCAAATACAATCGTTGATTCAAAAAAGCAGCAATAACCCACTTTCCAACATGGCCACCATCAATGCCGTGCTGCACCACAAAATGGACACCTTTTTCTGGACAGGGTTCTATTTATTGCACAACGGCAAATTGCAGGTGGGACCCTATCAGGGAGCACTGGCTTGTATCAACCTGGCCAAAGATACCGGTGTTTGCTGGGCAGCGCTCAATCAGGAAAAAACCATGGTGATTCCGGACGTACACAATTTCCCCGGTCATATTGCCTGCGATTCGCGCTCTCAATCGGAAGTGGTAGTTCCTGTTAGAAATAAACGAGGTGAACTGGTGGCCGTTTTGGATGTGGACAGCGATAAACTCAATAGTTTTGATGAGGTAGATGCAGAATGGCTGGAGAAAATGGTGGAGCTGGTTTACATTACGGATTAACGGAACATCCTATTCAACACTTTTAGTCGGACCCCCCGAAAAGTTTAGTAATTTTGCAGCCCTTTTTAACAGGATCAAAATGCAATCTGCCTTCATCATTGCCATTTTATTTTTCCTTGCCATGCAGCCTTTTCCGGTGGCCATCGGCATTCGGGTTAAGCATCATTGGCTGAACGCAATCCCCTTTATTCTGTTGATGGGATTGATGCAAACCGGCATGTTCTGGGCCGGACTTCAGTTGGGTAACTTTTTCATGCATTTCATGGATGGATTTAAGGGGGTGGTGATATTTTTATGTTTTGCACTTGTTGGAATCAGGATGATGATGGAAGCATTTCAAATCCGAAAAGGAGAACGAACCTATTCATTGGATAAAACCGTACATGTTTTTTTCGTTTCGCTGGCACAGGCCATAAATACTTTTTTGGTCGGTTTGATATTTACCTATATTGGATATTTCGATCTGCCATTATATAGTTTCCTCTTTATTTTTTCGATTTTATTCGCTGCCACGGGTGTATGGTTATCGCCATCAAAAATAAACCTGACACTTGCTTCTTTGTTATATTTACTTGGCGGAATGGTGATGTTATCAGCTGCTGTTTACCTGGCATTTTTTGCCGCATAACTATTTATCAATGAAAAGAAATACAATCACTCTATTGTTTATTCTTCTTGCATTTTCGCTTCAGATTTTTGCACAAATCCCTGCGGGTTATTACGATGATGCAGAAGGCCTGACAGGTGATGCACTCAAGGCGCAACTCCATCAGATTATCAAAAACCATACGGAATATAGTTATAATGATTTGCGTGATTTTATCTTGAAAAATGCCGATGAAGATCCCAATAACAGCAACAATGTAATCTTATTGTACACAGGTCGATCGCAGGCAAAAAGTACCTTTGGTGGCAATGCAAACGATTGGAACCGGGAACATGTATGGGCCAAGTCGCATGGCGATTTTGGCACAACGCCTCCGGCCGGTACCGATGCCCACCACATCCGGCCAACAGATGTTTCGGTAAACAGTACCCGTGGAAACCTGGATTTCGATATGGGCGGTAACCCGGTGTCAGAAGCTCCAGGCTGTTTTGTTGACAACGATTCGTTTGAACCACGCGATGCCGTAAAAGGCGATGTGGCCCGGATGATTTTTTACATGGCTACCCGCTACGAAGGTGGCAGTGGTGAGCCTGACCTGGAGGTGGTTGACAGGGTCAATACCTCTCCGGCACCTGAGCACGGAAAACTTTCGGTATTGATTCAATGGAACCTTCAGGATCCGCCTGATGATTTTGAAAACAACCGCAACAACGTGATCTATTACGATTATCAGCACAACCGAAATCCGTTTATCGACCATCCGGAGTATGTTGATTTTATTTGGGGAGATCCCAGCAACGTACCTGTGGTTGACTATTCGCAAATTGTTGCGTACCCCAATCCCACATCAGGACTTGTAACCATCGCGGGAAGTGAGGATCATTGTTCATATAGGGTGATTTCGGTTTATGGGAATTTGATCAGTCAGGGAAGTCTGTCAGGAAAAATTGCCGAAGTTGATTTAAGTATTGTTTCCGGTGGTATTTATGTAGTCAATATCCTCGATCAGAACGGGCGGCAGGTACGTCAGTTAAAAGTGGTAAAATTAACGCTTTAGTCATGAAAAAAGATCCGGTGGTTCGCATCACAAAAGAATTCAAATTTGAGATGGCTCATGCCCTCATGGGATATGATGGTCCATGCCGAAATATTCACGGGCATTCGTACGAATTGCGTGTAACGCTCTCGGGCACTCCCATCACCGATAAAAACAATCCCAAGTTCGGCATGGTGTTGGACTTTGGTGATTTGAAAAAAATTGTTCGCAATGCGGTTATCGATGAGTTCGATCATGCCCTGGTGTTGAGTGATCAAATGCCGGCAAAACTCATCGAAGAACTACGTGGAAACTTCGAAAAAGTGATCCTGTTGCCCTATCAGCCCACCAGCGAAATGATGATAGCCGATGTGGCCGAGCGGATTAAAAATCAACTTCCCCCTGAAGTTGAATTAAAGTATCTGCAACTGCGCGAAACCGTTACATCCTATGCCGAGTGGTTCGCGGGGGATAATTAACTTTTTACAGGTTCTAAACTTTTGTAAAGTTAACTAACGCTTGGAATTGTTAAAAAACCAAAAACATGAAAAAGACAGCCATCATTTTGGGAGCGTCCGGTTTAACCGGAAACCAGCTTTTAAATCAGCTAATTGCTGACGAAAGATACGATTCAATTGTAATATTCAACAGGAAAAGCATTGGACAAGTGCCTCCAAAAGTAACCGAATTTATTGGCGATATACTGCGGTTAAACCAGTTTAAAAAGCAATTTACAGGCCACGAAGTGTATTGTTGTATTGGAACTACTGCCAAAAAAACACCTGACAGGTCGATATACCGCAACATTGATTTCGGAATTCCTGTTGCGGCAGCACAACTTTGTGCAAAAAACAAGATTGATACCTTTTTGGTGATTTCATCCATGGGGGCCAATCCCGGGAGTAACCTCTTCTATAACAAGACGAAGGGGGAAATGGAGCAGGCTGTTTTATCGAAGAAAATACCAAACACCTATATTTTAAGGCCTTCATTTATTGGAGGAAACCGGAATGAAAACCGACCAGGAGAAAAAATAGGAATGGCTATCGCGAAATTGATTCAGCCATTGCTCGTGGGAAAATTAAGAAAATACAGGCTTATTGAGGCAGACAAAATTGCCCGTGCCATGGTGCATCTGGCCAATTCCAAACCGAATTCGCAGGTGTTTACCTCTGACAAAATTGAAACAATGGGATCGGTTTAAGAAGATACCCGGAAAAGGTTGGTTTTCATAATATCCAATTGAAACATATCTTTTCAAAAGTTAACCTTGTCCCTTTTATTTAATCCAGCTTTTGTGATTATATTTGCTTTGTGCATTTAATGCTGATTCCCAAAAAAAGGAATCTGGTGTCCACAAGGTTGAAAAGTTCCATTTGACAATCTCTTAAAAATTAATATGATGGCTTCAAAAATTTATCAAATCAAAATTTCACTGAATGGTTGTAAACCCAAAATATGGAGAAGGGTGTTAATCAAATCAGACATGCTGTTGGCCGATCTTCACAAAGTCATCCAAACCACCATGGGATGGTCCAATTCGCACCTGCATCAATTTGTAAAAAACCGGACTTATTACTCGTGCAAAGTGAAAGGTGATGATTCGTGGGATGATATGGACATGGTGGATTATAAGAAAATGAAAGTCTCCGATTTGTTAGCGTTTGAAAAAGAACACGTTATTTATGAATATGATTTTGGTGACAGTTGGGCAGCATGAGGTGCTCCTGGAAAAAATATTGCCCATTGATGCCAAAACAACCTATCCCGTCTGCATCAAAGGAAAGATGAACTGCCCCCCGGATGATTGCGGGGGTATTTGGGGCTACGCAAATATGTTGGAGGTAATTAAGCAACCAAACCATGAAGAATATGAAGATTTGATGGATTGGCTTGGCGGCGAATTCGACCCTGAATTTTTTGACATCGAAGATGTAAATGAGTTGTTAAAAGAAAAGGATTATGGATGTTTCACCTTTTTCTAACCAATAAAGGTTTCTTGTGTTTTTATTGCGGGTTTGTAGTAATATTTTCTTTAAGATGTTCATTTAAAGCCCCTATTTTTCATCAATAGTTGAGTCATGAAAACGACCATGTTTACCTTAGTCATTGCGATCGCCCTGATGGTTCAATGCAGTTCCCCAAAAACAAAACCTATCGATTATAGTTCCGTCAGCCAGGTTAAAACAGGTGCGCCTGTATCGGTGATGCTGACCAGTTACAGCACAACCTTGCTCGCCAATGGAAGCGACCATGCCCGCCTGAGAATCGCTATTACCGACAGTCTCAACCGGGAGATCACCTCTGCCACCAATCCAGTTCAGCTATTTGTTTCGGGCGATGGCAAGGTTACAGCCCTGGATGGAAGTGAGCTGGTGATGCAGACAGATACTTCAGGGGCTTCGTTTACCGAACTCATCCTGGAAAACGGTGAGTCAAACCTGTTGTTTGTGGCAGGTACGCATCCCGGAAAGGTAAAAGTAGAAGCCCGTTCCGGCAAACTCTGGCCCGGCGCACATGAAATTCACACACTTCCCGCCGACTTTGTGATGATGAAGCCCACGCCAGATCAGCTTTCTCCTACTACTAAGGAAATCGACAGAATGATGGGTGCCGATATTTCGTTTCTACCGCAGATTGAAGATCAGGGAGTTAAATTTTGGGACAAGGGCGTTGAAAAGGATGCCATCAAGTTGCTGCGGGATCATGGTTTAAATGCCATCCGTCTGCGGATATTTGTCAATCCTGAAACGGAAAATGGATATTCCCCCGAAAAGGGATATTGCGGATTGCCTTACACACTTGAGATGGCCAAAAGGATTAAAAAAGCGGGTATGAAGTTCCTTATTGATTTTCATTACAGCGATTATTGGGCTGATCCGCAACAGCAGTATAAACCTCAAAGATGGGCCGATCTCGACTTTGAAACGCTGAAAGATTCAGTAAAAGAGTACACTTCGCATGTAATGATAGCCCTCGAAAAACAAGGTACGCCTCCCGACATGGTTCAGGTTGGAAACGAAATAAATCATGGAATGCTTTGGCCCGAAGGCCATATTGGCCATCCCGATCAGCTTGCCGGTTTGCTGAAAGCCGGTGTGGCTGGGGTGGAAGCTGTTGATCCCGATGTGCCTGTGATGATGCACATCGCTTTGGGCGGGCAAAATGAGGAAGCCGTGTTTTGGCTCGACAACATGATCGCCCGCGGTGTTCACTTCGATATCATCGGGTTATCGTATTATCCGCGCTGGCATGGAACGCTCAACGATTTAAACTATAACCTGACCGATCTGGTTAAACGTTATAACAAGCCAGTAAATGTGGTTGAATATTCAGATTACAAAAAAGAGGTTCACGATATCGCGTTTAATGTCCCTGACAACATGGGGAAGGGTGCCTGCATTTGGGAACCGCTCAATTTCAGAAGCGGATTGTTCGATAAGGATGGTCGTACCACCGAACTGTTTTCGGTTTATGATGATCTTTCAAAAAAGTACCTGAATCAAAAGTAACCAGAATACAAAATACCAAGTTAATGCCTAATTGATTTAAGGAAGATCAGAGATTCAGGCAAACTGATTTTTCTGTAAACAATTTTTTAACAGTTTAAGGATTGCTTACCTTCTTTTGTTTTCCACCTGTTTTAAAGGTGAAATGCCGCTGTATGACATAACTGTATATGATTACAACAACGGTGGTAAGAATTTTTGAAACCGTGGGCCAGATATAGAAATACTCCACAAAGACCTTTAAACAAATGTAGTTGAGCAGAATGCTTCCCACCACCGATAGGCCATAGCGGGTCAATTGGGTTTTGCCCCGCAATGGTGAATCCAGAAAGGTAACATATTTCGACAACAAAAACCCGGTGGAAAAAGTGATGGGGAAGACAAAAATAAAAGCCGCGATGTAGGGGCTAATGGCTATAAAACCCAGGTTAACAATTTGTTTGTCGAGAATAAAATTGTAAAAAACAAAATACAGAAAAATGTCAAGCATCGTGTTGAAGCCTCCTGTAGCGGCATAGCGAAATGTTTCAGGAGGAATAAACATCCTGAAAGGCGGATAAAACCAACGGATGGTCCGGATTATTAAATTGTCGTGTTTATGATTCTTCAAACCTGATGAAGTAAGTAAAAATTTGGCGGCAAAGTTAACCTGATTTTGAAATCAACCAACACCTATTGTTGCATCAACTCTTGCCCACCACCATAAAAATACCCGAATATAGGTAGTCAGGCGATTCATGATCCCCTGTAGTTTTGCCAATATAAAAGTTAAATCATCGAACTATGAAATACTGGAAAAGCCTCACCCTGATCATGGCCATTTCACTCACCTTTGTGTTTACAGCCCAGGCTCAAAATGCAGAATACAGCCCGGTTAATACTGTATCAAATTTGTTAAAAAGCGACCAACGCATCACTTTTGGTGGTTATGGCCAGATCGATTACAATCAGCCGTTTGGCAACAACACCCTTCAAAACGGGAATCTTGACGTCCATCGGTTGGTGCTAATGTTTGGCTATCGATTTTCCGACAAACTCAGTCTTGTATCCGAAATTGAAGTGGAGCACGTACAGGAAGTATATATAGAACAGGCCTTTTTAAATTACTCATTCGCTCACTATTTACAGGTGCGGGCCGGCTTGATGTTGGTTCCCATGGGTATAATAAACGAATACCATGAACCGACCAATTATCACGGCGTGGAACGTCCGTTGATCGATTCTTATATTGTTCCTACCACCTGGCGTGAAATCGGAATAGGTTTTACGGGAATCATCCCCGAAGCCTCCATGCGTTATCAGGCCTATCTGATGAACGGTTTTAGCAGTTATAATGGTGCAGCCCGGTTATCAGGTAAAAATGGCCTGCGCAAAGGTCGACAAAAGGGCGCTGAATCCATCATTCTTAAGCCAAGTTTGGCTTTCAGAGCCGAATATTATGGATTACTCGGCCTGAATTTAGGTCTGTCGGCCTATGCCGGACAAACGCAATCCTCCCTGTACAAAAGCCTCAGCCGGGATGATCAAACCGCTATCGCCAGAGCCGATTCATCGGTGGTTTCTGTAAAAATGTTGGGAGTGGATGTCCGCTATCAACGTAAAGCGTTGGAAATACGAGGGCAGTTTTATCACACATGGATAAGCAATGCATTGGAATACAACGTATTTACGGCATCAAATGGCGTTTACAATGATTTGGGAAGCACCATGGTCGGTTACTATGCCGAAGTGGCCTACAACCTGTTTTATGGTGCGAAATTCACTAAAACTGAACTGATACCTTTTGTGAGATACTCGGTTTACAATACCCAGGCATCGGTAGCGGAAGGATTCATTGAGAATGAAGACTATCAAAAGGAAGTGATTACCGGAGGCATCGACTGGAAAGTTGTTTCCGGTGTGGTCCTTAAAGCTGATGTCCAGTTAATAAAACCAAAATCCTCAGAGGGTTATAGCCAGGCATTTGACGCAGGCATTGCCATCTGGTTTTAACAATCTATGGCTATGAAAAAAATATCTTATTTAAGTTGGATACTTTTGCCTTTGGCAGGATTGCTCATCATGTCTTTTCACAATAAGAAAGGATTTGAAATTCCACTTTCCAAAATTGACACGGAGGTGGTCAAGCTGATGAACACCAAGTCGTCGCAACTGGTTGAACTGACAAAACCAATCCCCGGTTTTGAGGGAGCCAGTTTGTTTAGCATCGAACAGGAAGGCCACCCGATGGGTTATGTATTGGTAAACAGGGTTGAAAGTTGCCGGGCCGGTGGCTGCGATGCCTCCATCAGTATTGACCAACAGCCTTTCGAATTTTTCGATTACTTTATGATACTGTCGTTACAAGGCGAAGTGTTGCGGGTCAGAATCTTTAACTATCAGGCAACCAGAGGACACGAAGTGATGAGTAAAGGTTGGCTCAGGCAGTTTGTAGGAATCCGGCCACATCAGGAACTCACCGTTGGAGATGAAATTCAGGCCATTTCGGGCGCTACCATTTCGGCCAGGGCCATCACGGCAGATATTGTCAGTCAGACCACTTCCCTGGGCGATTACCTTTCCGACCCGCTTAGCCAGCGATAGCGGCTTGTCTTTAATCTCTAAAAGCTGTTACTTTGTAATGGATTGAGAAAGTAGTTTATGTATTGGCAAAATGAAGTCGAAAAGATACTTACAGAGCATTCCGCGAAACCGATAAAGATACACGGTATTTCTTCTGTTGGCGGAGGCTCCATCAACGATGCCTTCCGATTGGAGACAAGCGTAGGATATTTCTTTGTAAAGGTAAATTCGGCGAGCCGTTATCCCCGGATGTTTGAAAAAGAAGCACTGGGTTTGAAAATGCTGTCGGCTACTCAGACCCTTTCGGTTCCGGATATTGTAGCCTTTGGTGAGACCGGGAATGATTCCTTTTTACTGCTTTCCTTCATCGAAAGCAGACCTCAGACTTCAAACTTCTGGTCTCAATTCGGCGAACAGCTGGCGGATTTGCACCGCCATTCGAACCCAACATTTGGACTTGATCACAACAATTACATTGGTTCGCTGATTCAGCACAACAACACACATGAAACCTGGGCTGATTTTTTCAGGGAAGAAAGACTGGAACCACAATTAAAACAGGCACGCGATCAAGGTCATGTGGATTCGGAGGTTTCGCGTGCTTTTCAGCGATTTTATCGTCAGCTTGACCAGCTATTTCCAAACGAGCCACCTACCTTGTTACACGGCGATTTGTGGAGCGGGAATTTTATGAGCGGAAACCAGGGAGAACCGGTAATCGTCGATCCGGCGGTTTATTTTGGCCACCGCGAAATGGATTTGGCAATGAGCCAGTTGTTTGGCGGGTTTAGTTCCCACTTTTATGAGGCATATCATTCCACCTTTCCATTGGAAAACGGGTGGAGAAAACGGTTGGATTACTGCAACTTATATCCATTGATGGTACACGTCAACCTGTTTGGCGGCGGCTACCTTAGTTCGGTAAAGTCGATCTTAAGGTCTTTTTAGCTCTTCCTGCTAATTCACATTAATGGCTTTTTCTTTGTAGCTTGAACAGGAACTGCTTCCCTTGTGCAGGGTGTAGTTTGCTTTGGCGGTATAACTTCCAGTAGAGGCATAGGTGTGGTCGATGGTCAGGCCCTGAGAGGTTTCTGTAACGCCGTCGCCAAAATCCCATTTTATTTGGTTGTCCAGGGTATAATCACCCGAAGTGTCAGAATTTACAAATGTGAAATGAAATAACTTGAGGTTGCTGGCATCCACATCTCCTTCTATATATAAAAAGAACGATTCTGTAGTGCAGCTGATGGCGTCTTCAATGGCCTTCTTACAACCTGTTTGTGAGAGGAAAAGGAGTGAAATGGCAGTAGCAATGAGTAGATTTTTCATAGGAGTTTTTTTTTACAAAGAAAACAAAATTTAAATATTGACAAGATAGATGATTAAAAAACTGATAAAGCATAATATTCGACCCGCAGGGTTTTTTTCAACCCGGCGGGTCGGAAATCCTAAGTTTCACCATGTTCTAGCGTTATCTTATTTTTGTCATGTCGATTTCAGCCTCAGCTGATGAGACATCTCATACCCCAAACCGTTTTGTATTCCTTTCCAGGATTTGATTTAAGGTTTGCGCCGGATTCTCAAACTTATTGGCGAACATCATGGCGGCGATGATATAGGGTTTAAAACCGGCTTCCACGTATGTGGGAATACGGTATTTCTCAAAAACCTCACCCGACACTTCACCCGCCTGGCACGAAACTCCACTGATATCGGCCGGCAAGCAGTGCATATACAAGGCATCCTGATTTTTGGTAACCTGCATTTTATCGGCGTTGTATTCCCAGTCGGTGAACTGTGCATTGTTGGCCAGACAGGTTTTTTCCAGCTCAGCCAGCCCTTGTTTATCAGATTTTTTCAGCAACTCAGTTCGCTGTTGCATGATGTGGAAAGGGGCCCAGCTTTTGGGATATACCATGTCGGCCCCCTGCATGGCGTCTTTCATGTTGTGGTTTATGCCAAAGCTGCCACCACTTTTTTTGGCGTTTTCCGCTGCCAGGTCCACGATTTCCGGTATCAGCTCATATCCTTTGGGATAGGCCAGTTCTACATTCATGCCAAAACGGGTCATCAGTGCGATAATGCCCTGAGGAACCGAAAGGGGTTTTCCGTAACTAGGCGAATAGGCCCAGCTCATCACCAGCTTTTTCCCACGCAAGTGGTCCAACGAACCAAAATGTTGTTCCAGGTGTAGCAGGTCGGCCATGGATTGGGTGGGATGGTCCTGGTCGCATTGCAGGTTAATAATCCCCGGACGTGAGGACAAAACGCCTTGCTGAAAGCCGTCGTCCAGCGCAGATCCCACTTCACGCATGTATTTATTGCCTTCACCCAGATACATGTCGTCGCGGATACCGATAAAATCGGAGAGAAAAGAGATCATGTTGGCGGTTTCACGCACGGTTTCTCCATGTGCAATTTGCGATTTGGTTTCGTCCATATCCTGCACAGCCAATCCAAGCAGGTTGGCTGCCGAGGCATAGGAAAACCGGGTGCGCGTGCTGTTGTCGCGAAAAATACTCACAGCCAGTCCGGAATTGTAAACGCGTGGCGAAATGTTGCTTTCGCGCATCTTTTTCAGGATGAGTGCGATGTTCAGGATGGCCTGCAATTCGGCATCGGTTTTTTCCCAGGTGAGCAGGAAATCTTTGTGGTATAGGTTGGTTTTCAACTGCCCGAGCAGTTCGATATTTTTTTTGAGTTCCATATTTTTTTAGTTTCTATTTATCTGATGCAAATTCCAGGGCAAAAGCTGCATAAAAGGCAGAAGCCGTCACCAGATCGCTGATGGCTACTTTCTCGTTGGGAGCATGGGCCAGTACTTCGTTTCCCGGGCCAAATCCAATGGTAGGAATGCCATACATCCCATTGATGGTGACGCCATTGGTAGAAAATGTCCATTTGTCGACCAGCGGCCTTTTGTGATAGAGGTTTTCGTATGCCTTTACACCGGTAATTACAATGGGATGGTCTTCGGGAATTTTCCAGGTAGGATAATATTTTTCCATGCCGTACTCCAGACCGGTATAAGCGGTTTCCAGATAATTCAGCACTTCTACTTTGGCATTCATGCCCTTGATGAGTTCTTCTATTTCACTAACGGCCGATTCTTTGGTTTCTCCCCAGGTGAGGCGGCGGTCGAGGTGGAGGCGGGCGAAGTCGGCTACTGCACACAGCGATGGGCTACCCGACACAAACTCCGAAATGGTCACACTTCCTTTTCCCAAAAAGGGGTCACCGGCCAGACGTTCGTTGAGTTTTTCTATTTCCAGGGCGATTATGCTGGCCATGTAGATGGCGTTTTTGCCACGTTCGGGGGCTGATCCGTGTGATGAAACTCCATAGAAACTTACATGAATCTCCATCCTGCCCCGATGACCACGATAGATATTCAGGTTGGTGGGTTCGGTGCTGATGACCATGTCGGGACGGATGCCGTCTTCTTCGATGATGTATTTCCAGCAAAGTCCGTCACAGTCTTCTTCCATCACGCTGCCCACAAAATAAATGGTTAGTTCGTTGGCCAAACCAAGTTCTTTCAGGATTTTTCCGGAAGTAACAAAGGCAGCAGGCCCGCCTTCCTGATCCACGGTGCCACGTCCATGCACAAAACCGTCCTTAATTTCTCCGCCCAAAGGATCGAAATTCCAGTTTTCCATGTTTCCCATGTCCACGGTGTCCATGTGACCATCAATGGCCAGTATTTTTTTTCCATTGCCAATGCGACCAATGACGTTGCCCAGTCCGTCGATTTTTACTTCATTGAAACCAGCCTCTTCCATTTGCCGTTTCAGCTCCTGCTGGACTTCTTTTTCCTGTGCGCTGAGCGATTTAATCTGTACCAGCTTGCTAAGGTTGGTTGCTGTGTAGTCTGCATACTGATCCGCCAGCTGTTGGATTTGTTGAAATGTGTTATGATTCATTTTATCAAATATTTTAAAATCTTTTGTGGGTTTATCCCCTTTTCCGGGTTTTGTTGCGGAAATCAGGGTGTAATCTCTGCTAAAATCAGGTTTCTAGGTTTGTTCATACAACCCCATCAACACTTTTTCCGGTGTCATGGGGGCGTTAAAATTCATTGAATAGTCGGGGTTATATGCTTTGATGGCCTGTTGGATGGCGAAGTAAGCCCCTATTCCGTAGTTAAAAGGTGGTTCGCCTACTGCTTTCGATTTGAGAATGGCCAGGTTGTCCGTTTCATTTTCAAGCGGAATAATTTCCACCGATTTGGGTGCAGAATACAGATCGGGAACCTTGTAGGTACTCAGCGCATTCGACAGCAAAATCCCGTTTTTGTCGTAGGCAATTTCCTCCATGGTCATCCAGCCAATGCCTTGCATCAGGGCTCCTTCCACCTGTCCCAGATCGATTTCCTGGTTCATGCTTTTCCCGAAATCGTGTACAATTTTCACATCTTCTATTTCGTAAGTTCCACGTAGACAGTCTGTTAAAGCTGTGGTTAACACCAATCCGTAAACATGATAGGCAAATGGGTGGCCCTTTTCGGCCGATTTATCAAAATGGATTTCGGGCGTGGCATAGTGGCTGCTTTCACTCAAACTGATGCGTTGCAAAAAAGCCGTTTTCACCAGTTCCTTCCAGGTTATCCCGGTAGGTTTTTTATTGAAAAATACTTCTTCATTTTTAATATCCAATGCTTCTTCATTGCCGGAAACCAATTTGGCTGCCACTTTTTTCAATCTGCTAAGCAATGCATTGCAGGCCATTTGAACGGCTTTCCCATTTAAATCGGCCGTAGAACTTGCTGCTGAAGGTGAAGTGTTGGCCACACGGGTGGTGTTGGTCGATTCAATATTGATTTTATGCATGTCGATGGAAAAAACCCCGGCGGCCACCTGCATCATCTTGGTATTTACACTTTGTCCCATTTCAACAGCTCCTGTGCTGATTCCCACACTCCCATCCTGATAAATATGCACCAGAGCCCGGGCATGGTTCATCACCGTGTTGGTAAACGACACACCAAAGGTGATTGGAAAGATAGAAAAACCCTTTTTTTTCAGGGTGTGTTGTGCATTGTATTGGTTGATATCTTCCTGTAATTTTGCAATATTCCACTGTTTATCAGCAAAAAGCCATGAATTATCAAGCATTACATTTTGGGCCTTTTGTCCATAAGGAAATTCGTCCCCCTCTTTCAATAAATTTATTTTCTGGATTTCTTCCACAGAAACATTCAACTCTTTTGAAGCCAGATGAATGGCGCATTCGATGGCAAACATGCCCTGTGGAGCCCCAAATCCGCGAAAGGCCGTGTTGGGCGGCAGATTGGTTTTGCAGCTGTGCACGGTAGCCTTTACATTTGGGATAAAATAGCTGTTGGTGCAATGGAATAAAGTACGCTCGGTGATGGCCGGGGAAAGGTCGGCTGCCGCACCCGCATTTTGTAGGTAACTGGCTTCATAGGCCAGTATTTTGTACTCTTTCGACAGACCAATTTTAAAATGTGTGGTATAGGGATGCCTTTTGCCGGTCATGTACATATCATCATGTCGGCTCAGGATCAACTTAACAGGTTTGTTCAGGTGATGTGCCGCCAGCGCCACCATCACGGCCCAGGGTGTTGCCTGATCCTCTTTTCCACCAAAACCGCCGCCAAGCCTGTTGACGTCCACTTCAATCTGGTGCATGGGAATGCCCAGCACACGGGCCGTTTGTTTTTGGATGGCTGTGGGTCCCTGCGTAGAAGCATAGATTTTCAGTTTTCCTTTTTCCATCGGAATGGCGTAAGCACCCTGTGTTTCCAGGTACAGGTGCTCCTGACCGCCCGATTCAGCAGTTCCTTTAAAAACATGGGCACACTCTTTCCATGCGTTTTCAGGATCACCCATTTTAAAGGTTCGAGGAGGCGATATGAATTGATTTCTCTCAAACGCTTCGGTAGCGGTTGTCACCGGATGTAGAATATCCATGTCGAAGGTCACCAATTGTTTGGCCCGCTGACAAATAAAATCCGACTTCCCGACAATAAGCGCAACAGGCTGACCAACAAAATGTAATTCCTTTTCAGCAAAAAGAGGCTCGTCGGGGACAATACCCCCAATTTGATTTTCGCCAGGGATATCCCGGTAGGTAAAAGTCCGAAGGATGCCAGGAAGTGTTTCTGCTTCCGAAAAATCAATTGAAAGCAATTTACCGTGGGCAATGGGTGAGGTAACCACCGCAGCAAAAAGGGTTCCCTGGATTTCGGGCATGTCGTCGATAAAGATGGATTTACCGCTCAGGTGCGATGTAGAGTCGATGTTCTTCATAGCTACTACACGTTTAAGAGCTCAGAAGATTTTACCCTGTTTGGAAAAAGGCGGATAAAGTGCGCGTAGAACAACTGTCTCAACAACAATCTTTTGTATGCTGCACTTCCGCGGATATCGCTGATGGGGGCGATTTCTTCTTTCATAACACAATGGGCCTTACGGAGGTTTTCTGCATTCAGCTTTTTGTCCGTTAGAAATTCGCAGGTGTTTTTAAGGTATTTGGGAATGGGTGCAACGCCTCCCGCTGCCAGGTGAATCTCTTTTATTTCATCTCCCTTTAGTTGAATGCTGATGGCACAATTTATACTGGCAATGTCGAGGTAAGTCCGTTTACTCACTTTCTCAAAATTGACGGCCATCGTTTTTGCAGTTTCAATGGCAAGTGATTGTATTAATTCATCTTTTTGCAGTGCGATTTTTTTATAATCCTTAAAGAATTCCTTCAAGGGCAGTTTTCGGGACGACTCAGTATCAAGGTTTAAAAGTGTGATGTCTGCATTTAATGCCAAAAATAAAACTGATAAATCGCCTATGGGAGAGGCATTTACCAGATTCCCGCCAAGGGTGCCCATATTCCGGATCACCTGCGATGAAACCAGTTGGAAAAACTCCTTTAATCTGGGCAATGCTGTCATCACCAACTCATTGTTCAACATATCTGAAGCGGTAAGCCCGGCACCGATGGTTAGTTTAGTACCGTTTTGAAAAACATCGGTTAACCCTTTGATCTGATTTAAGGGAATGGCCTCCATACCCTGAAGTTCTTCTGCTTTTTGCACGTAAAGATCCGTTCCTCCACCCACTAAAACACCTGCCTTTAAAGGTGAAAGAGGAACTATTTTTTTCAGTCGTTCGGGGATTTTCTGAAAATATTTCGGGATAAATCGCTGTTTTATCAGCCAATCGAGACTACGGCCTTTGGGTGAGTGTTTTAATTGTTCAAAAATATTAACAGCGGCCTTTTCGATGGATTTATATCCCGTACAACGGCAGATATTTCCACTGATGGACTCTCGAATTCCGGTGATGGAAGTCTCTTTGTTGAGAGCATAACCTGAAAATGCTATAACAAAGCCCGGTGTACAAAACCCGCACTGCGTGGCATTGTGTTCCAGCATGGACTTCTGAACCTGATTTAACTCTGCTTCGATGCCGATGCCTTCCACCGTCACAATATGTTTGCCATGTACATTGATGATGGGAGTAAGACAGGATGTAATGGTCTTGTAATGAACATGATCGTTATCGGAAAGCGAGCCAGACAATACTGTACAAGCTCCACAATCCCCTTCGCGGCATCCAATTTTTGTACCTTTCAAATGCTGATCGCCCCGGATAAAATCCAGTAAGATCGACCCCCCCGGCAGATTGGTTTCTACGAGCTGATTATTTAAAATAAATTGTATCATAACACCAGTAAAATTAAACATTTTAGTCATATGCTTCTCCATCGTTTTACTAAATGTGCATTTTTTGAAATGCGAATAATAAGAGTGAAATTTTAGCAGCTACTGTATTTTTTGTCTATTTTAGCGGGGATAACCAAAAATGGAATTCCCCCGGAAATGCATTGCTGTAAACGATGCATTTATTCTGAGGTTTGAGAACTCATACTTAATTTTAAGTATTTGGTTTACAGGAGGAAATCATTTGAAAAAAAGTTATATGAAAAAGAAAAGATTTGCAGTAGTTCTGGCAGGTTGCGGAGTGTATGATGGCGCTGAAATTCAAGAAGCGGTTCTTACCATGCTGGCCATTATGAAACAGGGAGGATCCTATCAGTGTTTTGCCCCTGACATTCTACAATATCATGTGGTCAATCATTTTGATGGACAGGAAATGCATGAAAAACGAAATGTGCTGGTTGAATCGGCACGCATTGCCAGAGGAAACATTAAGCGCTTAATTGAATTCAATCCTGAAGATTTTGATGCTTTAATCTTTCCGGGTGGTTTTGGTGCTGCCAAAAATTTATCCACCGTGGCTTTTGATGGTGCCGATGCCAGGGTCACACCCGAAGTCGAGCGGGCGATCATAGAAATGGTCAGCGCCGGCAAGCCCATTGGCGCACTTTGCATAGCTCCGGCATTTGTTGCCAAGGTGCTACAAGGTGTTGAAGTTACCATAGGCGATGACCCGGGAACCATTGCAGCCATCGAAGGGATGGGAAGTCATCACCAGGTGACAACCCATGGGGAAGTGGTCGTGGATAACAAGTTCAAGGTATTTACAACACCTTGTTACATGTTGGATGCCACCCTCCTGGATATTGAGCTGGGTGCCGAAAATGTGGTAAAAGCCATGATGAAGGAGCTTTCCTGATGCAAATCAAAAGATGATAAATAAAGTCACTTCACTTTTCGGAATAAAATATCCAATCATACAGGGAGGGATGATTTGGTGCAGCGGTTGGAGGTTGGCTTCAGCAGTAAGCAATGCCGGTGGACTGGGGCTGATTGGCTCCGGTTCAATGCGTCCGGAACTGCTCGAGGAACATATTATAAAATGTAAGGCTGCCACAAACCTGCCTTTTGGCGTCAACATTCCATTGCTATATCCCCAAACCGATGAGCTGATAGAAATCATTCTTCGTCATCAGGTTAAAATTGTGTTTACCTCTGCCGGGAATCCCGGAAAATATACTTCTTTGTTAAAGGAAAACGGGATCACCGTAGCCCATGTGGTGGCCAACAGTAAATTCGCTTTAAAGGCGGACGAAGCTGGTGTAGATGCCATTGTTGCCGAAGGATTTGAGGCAGGAGGACATAATGGTGCCGAAGAAACCACCACCCTGGTTTTAATTCCTCAGTTACGACCTTTAATCAAGCAACCCTTGATTGCAGCCGGAGGAATTGCATCGGGTGAGGCCATGTATGCGGCCATGGCGCTTGGTGCCGATGGAGTGCAAATCGGCAGCTTGTTTGCTTCATCTGTCGAGTCGTCGGGACACTGGCAATTTAAACAGGCCATTTTTGATGCAGGTGATGGAGCAACCAGGCTATTATTGAAAAAACTAATTCCTGTGCGATTGCTTAAAAACACATTCTTTGATGAGGTGGTTCAGGCCGAAAGTCAGGGTGCCTCAGTTGAAGAGTTAAAGAACCTTCTGAGCAAGGGCAGAGCAAAGGCAGGTATGTTTGCCGGAGATATCGAAAATGGTGAACTTGAAATCGGACAGGTATGTGCACTTATCCAACATGAAAAGTCTGCGGCAGAACTCATTGAAAACCTGATAAATGAATTTTATAAAACAGCCAACAAGATGAGCAATGAGTGGCTATTATAATTTACAACGGTTACTAAGTTAATATTGTATAAATTCGTCAAATTACAGCAGTATAAATATTGATAAAAATGAACTTTGAATTTACAGAAGAGCAAATCATGATTCAACAGGCTGCCCGCGATTTTGCTCAACGCGAATTGTTGCAGGATGTTCTTGTCCGTGATGAGAAATCGATCTTTCCAACCGAACACATTAAAAAACTAGGCGAACTGGGTTTTTTGGGCATGATGACCGATCCAAAATACGATGGGGGTGGAATGGATACAGTTTCATACATACTCGCAATGGAAGAAATTTCCAAAGTGGATGCTTCGGTGGCGGTAATCATGTCCATCAACAACTCGTTGGTGTGCCACGGATTAGAGAAGTATGGCACGGAGGAGCAGAAGCAAAAGTACCTCCGTCCACTTGCCAGGGGAGAAGTGATAGGAGCTTACCTGCTTTCGGAACCCGAGGCTGGCTCTGATGCCACGCATCAGCATACCTCCGCAGTTGATCAAGGCGATCATTATGTGATCAATGGCACTAAAAACTGGATATCCAACGCCAACTCCGCCTCAACATACATAGTCATGGCGCAGACCCACCCTGAAAAGGGTCATAAAGGAATCAATGCTTTTATTGTTGAAAAAAATACTCCAGGCATTTCGCTCGGGCCTCATGAAGACAAAATGGGGATGCGCAGTTCCGACACACACTCGGTAATGTTTAATGATGTAAAAGTGCCGAAGGAAAACCGCATTGGTGACGATGGTTTTGGATTTAAGTTTGCGATGAAGGTACTCGAAGCCGGTCGGATGGGTATTGCAGCACAAGCGCTGGGCATAGCATCTGGTGCTTTTGAACGAGCCGTTGCCTACTCCAAGGAGAGAAAAGCATTCGGCACTCAGATTGCCAACCACCAGGCCATCGCCTTTAAACTGGCCGATATGGCCGTTAAGATCGAAAATGCACGCAACTTGTGCTTGAAGGCGGCCTGGCTTAAGGACAATGGTAAGTCGTATACGCTCGCCGGCTCAATGGCCAAGCTGTATGCTGCCGACATAGCCATGGAAGTTACCACCGAGGCAGTCCAGATACATGGAGGTTATGGATACGTGAAGGAGTACCATGTGGAAAGGTTGATGCGTGAAGCCAAGCTAACGCAGATCTATGAAGGCACTTCTGAAGTGCAAAAGATCGTGATATCAAGGGCGGTACTACGCTAACTACCCCCTACGACCTCTCCCCCGCGGTCCCTTCCAGTTAAGTGGGTTATCCTGGATGTATCGCTTTATCCGTTGAAACTCACCATCATCTCTGATCACATGGTCGTAATAGTCGCGTTGCCATGTTTTGGTCCCGGGTGTGTTGTAGAGGATGTTGATTTGCTTAGAAGTTTGCATTTTCAACTTGCCTATGACTTTGAAAAGCAGCATTTTTCTGCGAAGTTTAATGTATTCCTGAAGGTCTGTTTTTTGAGACCGTACATACAATTCATGAATTGTATGTACGGTCGAAACCCCGTTATCAAAGTCATACACACCTAGTGTGATAATACAGTGAAAGTGGTCCGGCATCACCACCCATTCATCCAGAATAACGCGTGTATGATAGGTTGGTATTTCTTTAATATATTCAGAAACGATCTTGCCGGCATCAGACAATATCATGCTGCCATTTTCAATTTTACCCAAAATCTGTAATCTATCCTGGGTATTAACTGTAATAAAATACGAGCCTGGTGAGGAATAATCCCAAAACTGCAATCTGTTGGATTCAATGCGGTATTTGTTAAGGTATAGGGTCATGGGATAGGTTTTAACAGGTTAAAGGTATAAAAAAACAAGTAGTATATCCGATTCATGAATCGGATATACTACTTTTGCATGATGTTAAAACTTTAAAAACTACTTAAATGGTTGCACCTGAATGGATTAGTGCTGACATATTTAACTGGGTCGTCTTGCCCTTGCTCATTGCCATTGCCCGCATCCTGGATGTTTCGGTTGGTACCGTCAGGTTGATCTTTGTTTCGCGCGGATACAAGTACCTTGCTCCTTTGCTGGGTTTTGTGGAGGTGATCATCTGGTTGTTGGCCATCGGACAGATTATGCAGCAACTCGATAATTTTATGTCATATATAGGCTATGGTGCCGGTTTCGCCATGGGGAATTATATTGGAATTATATTGGTGGAAAAAATGTCCATTGGTACAGTACTCATCCGCGTATTACCTAAATTCGATACTTCCAACCTGATAAAGCATCTGCGTGAAGCCAACTTTGGAGTGACCAGTGTAAACGCCGAAGGTAAAAACGGACCAATCAAGATGTTATTCAGTATTGTGAAGAGGAAGGATTTGGATGGAGCCCTTCAAATCATCAATACGCATAATCCCAACGCTTTTTATACCATAGAAGAGGTGCAAAAGGTAAACGAAGGACATTTTGGAGCCTCCACCAGAAAGAGTTTTTTCTTTGGCGGTATTTTCGGCTCCAGCCAGATGAGGAAATAGTTATACCGATTAATGAACCAGAATAACCATTATTAAAGATTTTTTACGAAATTTGTTGCTTTCCAAAAAGAATAGCTAAAAATAGAATTCATTAATTAATACAGAATATGAAAATATTGGTTTTAATAAGTAATGTGCCTGACACCACCACAAAAATCAGGTTCAAATCTGATAACACGGCGTTTGATGATGCAGGTGTTCAGTGGATTATTAATCCTTGGGATGAGCTGGCCCTCACCCGTGCAGTTGAATTGAAAGAAACGGGAGGGGTTTCACTCATAACAGTAGCCAACGTGGGCAATGCTACTACAGAACCAACTTTAAGAAAAGCATTGGCTGTGGGTGCTGACGACGCCATCAGGATTGATGTGGAGGCAAGAGATGCCTTCGAAGTGGCCACACAACTGGCATTGGTGGCCAAGGACTACAACTTGATCATGGCCGGAATTGAAGCGTCTGACTACAATGGCTCGGCCGTAGGAGGAATGTTGGCCGAATTGCTGGATATTGCTTCAGTATCGTCCGTTTCAGGCATTAACATTGAAAATGGTCAGCTATTTTTTAACCGGGAAATAGATGGTGGTTCGCAAGTACTTTCTGTTACCACACCCGTGGTGGCCATCGTACAAAAAGGGATTGCCAAAGAACCCCGTATACCGGCCATGCGTGGTATTATGATGGCGCGCAAAAAAGAACTCAAAGTTACTGCCCCTGTTTCAGCGGAGGACAGAACCTCTTTTGTCAGATTTGAACTTCCTCCAAAAAAAGCAGCCTGCAAAATGGTCGCTGAAGACAATGCCAAAGAGCTGGTCAGGCTGCTGCACGAAGAAGCCAAAGTGTTATAGTCATTCATTAAATAATTTGAAATCATGTCAATATTAGTATATACGGAAAACTGGGATGGCAAGTTTAAGAAATTCAGCTTCGAACTGGTTTCATATGCTGCTGCCGTAGCCAAACAAAGAGGAACAACTGTAACTGCCTTGTCCATTGGAAAAGTCGCCGATAGCGAACTTGAAAAATTGAGTAATTACGGAACTAACAAGGTGCTGAGCATCATGGATGATCGTTTTAACTCACTGGACAACAAAGCCATGTCGAAGGCGATTGTAGCTGCTGCCAAAGCCGAAGGAGCGAAAATGATTATTCTGGCACACAACAACCTGGGTAAGGCCCTGGCTCCCAGGGTGGCGGTTCGGCTTCAAGCCGGTCTTGAAACCGGAGTGGTTGCTCTTCCCGTTTCATTCGATCCATTTATCGTGAAGAAAAAAGTATTCACCGGAAAGGCTTTCGCGGAGGTAAAAATAAATGCCAGTATTAAAGTCATCACCCTTGCGCAAAACTCTTTTGAACCTGTAGAATTACGCCACAGCGAAACCATCGAAGCATTTGACCCACAGGTGGCTGAAAGCGATTTTACCACCACCGTAAAAGTAACCAACAAGGTGACAGGCAAGGTTTTATTAACAGATGCAGAGATTGTGGTGTCAGGTGG
>PCUL01000119.1:23300-43969 GCA_002771745.1 Bacteroidetes bacterium CG18_big_fil_WC_8_21_14_2_50_41_14 | reverse complement strand
ATGGCTGACCTGCTTGGTGCAGGTATGGCCTGTTCGCGTCCGGTAAGTGACGAAGGATGGCGTTCGCATACAGAACATGTAGGCCAGACAGGGAAAATTATTGCCCCTAATTTATATATGGCGTTTGGTATTTCGGGCGCTATCCAACATCTGGGAGGCGTTAGTTCATCCAAAATAATCGTGGCTGTGAACAAGGATCCGGAAGCCCCTATCTTTGAAGTGGCCGATTATGGTATTGTGGGAGATGTGTTCACGGTAATTCCACAAATGATTGAAGCCATCAGGGAAATGAAATCTTAAAGCTAGTCTGTTCAAAAATGCAACCCCGGCTAATTTATTTTGGCCGGGATTTTTTGTCAGTTATAAACATGCAACAGGCTGCCATCATACACCGCGTAATATTCAATCAGCGGATAACGTCCTTCTCCTTGAAAAAGGCTGCCATCATTCATTAAATACAGGTTGTTGGCACAGGTATCCATGGCAAACGGATAATATTCGCCTACCACCAGTTTACCACAATTTCTTCCCTGGTTATCGCAACATTTAAATGGATCGTTTGGGGGTTGCCGTTCATAGGCCTTAAACTCATTCAATTCCTGCCGATATACAATCACTCCCCGGCTGGCTGATGGAATCACCATCCCCGGAACTTCATCCAGATAAAGCCACCCTCCCACCGTATTTAATTCCTGAAAAATGGTCGAATTGGGGTCGAGGGTCAGGTTAATGACAACATGTGGGATGTTGGGGTTCACATTGCTCTTGTTGCAGGCAAACAACCCGGCTATCAACAATAGAATGAATAACAGCCCTTTGGTGTACTTGATCATGGAGCGTAGTTTGAAAACTTAAACGAAGTTACTGCTTTTTTATTTTGTATGCATGGGTAATCGAGCGAACCTGTTACCTTTGTACTTGTTATGAAAATACCTGGATTCCATCGACTGATTGTGATGTTGCTATTAGCTGGCAGCCTGTTGATGTGTGAGAGTTGTATTTTTGGCAGACGCGAGAGTAAGCAGGTGAGGCAGGCTGATAAGGCAGTTGATCAGATGGCCAAAGAAAATCAGGCTGAATTCAACGAAGCACTTAAACACCACATGGACAGTCAAAGCGAGCAAACCAAAAAACAAATGAAGAAAATGAAAAGGCTACAGAAAAAGCAAAACAAAGTCAGGAAACGTTCGTTGTGGGACCGGATCTTTCATAAAAACTGTCCGAGCGGTTTTCAATAGTAATCTGTTAATAAGTGATTGGTTATCAGATACCCAACTGTTCTTTAAGTTCCTTCACCCTTGATTTACTCACATTTACCTTGCTCTTGTCTTTCATGATGATCAGGTAGCTGTCTTTGCCATATTTCTCCATTTTTTCGATTAGATTGATGTTGATGATATGGCTGCGGTGCACGCGCACGAAGATATCTTCCGGGAGGCATTTTTCGAGAAAGTTCATCGTATCGTACTTCAAAAACTTTCCTTTTTCGTTGTGGATTTCAACGTAATCGTCCTGGGCTTCAACACGGATGATGGTGTCAACAGGAATAACATCAATTTTATTTCCGGTTTTAACAAACAAGCGTTCCACTTTTGTCGTACTGGTTTCTTTGGCTTGTTGCGAAAGTTGTTGCAATTTGGCAGCACCTGGCTGTTTATTTTGAACACGGTACAGTACTTTTTCGATGGCTTCGTTAAACCGCGCTTTTGAAAATGGTTTCATCAGGTAATCCACGGCACTGAGTTCGAATGCTTTAATGGCAAACTGATCATAAGCAGTTGTAAAAACGATTTCAGGCATTTCATCAAGCAATTCAAGCATTTCGAAGCCGGTTAATTTTGGCATCTGGATGTCAAGGAAAACCAGATCAGGCTTGGTTTCATTGATGGTCTTTACTCCGGTAAACCCGTCAGCACACTCGCCAATTAGTTCGATATGCTCGTTGTCCTTTAGATAGGCTTTAACCAGGTCGCGGGCAGGTTCTTCATCTTCGATAATCAATGTGCGCAGTTTATTCATGGCTTTGCGATTTTGGAAGTTTAATAAGGGCTCTGAAAATCATTTTCTCCGCGTGAATTTCAAGCAAATCCTGGCGGTGATAAATCAATTGAAGCCGTTTTTTAATATTGGACAACCCAATGCCTTCTCCGGCTTTTTTTATCGCATCAGGGTCGTATTCATTGCTGATTTCAATAATAACAAATCCATCTTTTTCAGAACATTTTAGTTCTACCAACACTTCTTCTGTACTGTGATATACACCATGTTTAATGGCATTTTCGATAAGAGGCTGCAGTATCATATTGGGGATTTGTTGTCCAAGGCATTTTTCAGGGATGTCTGTGGTGAACTTTAGCCGCTTTCCAAACCTGATTTTTTCAATGTCCAGGTAGCGTTGCAGGTTTTCAAATTCCTGCTTGAGGCTCGCTTTTTCAGTTTTATCGTGGCTGAGAGAATACCGGAGAAAATCAGAAAGCTTGATCACCATCTCCTGTGCCTTTCCGGGGTTGGTGATAGTAAGTGAACTGATAGAATTGAGGCTGTTAAATAAAAAGTGAGGATTGATTTGTGATTTCAGTGCATTCAACTCAGCCTGCTGTACCAGGTTTTGAAGCTGTCCTTCAATTTTTAATTTCTCCTGAAGGTCTTCATAATAAAGCATTACATAATAATACATGATAAAAAGCAGGTAATAGAAAACACCCATAATGACCCGCCATGGCAGGCTGTCGTTTAAAAATTGATGATAGGTGGCTGAGTCGGAAAAAGTGTTGGTGAGCAGCAACCACGATCCGCCAATCCAGGCTGAAACAATGATCACGGCCACCACCAGGTGGTTCACCAGCATATCGAACACCGAACTGGTTTCTTTCAGATTAAACCTGATAACATACCAAAGGTTATATCCCACCAAAGCAAACAGCGAGTTGAAAACCAGGGAATCGACAATGCTTATTTTCCAGTTTACCTCATAAAAATAAAAGATGATGAACGTTTGCAACAACATAATGCTAAGCCAGGCAATTAAATAGGCAATTAAGTAATTCCGGTTTTTTGAGAGTGGATTTAGCATAACATCTGGTTACATGAATAGTTCGATTATTCGACCAAAATGGATGAGGGTTAGTAACTTTTTACTTCAAGTCCGCCAAAAATCACCACTCCTTTAATCAGGAGGATATTTTTGCTCTCTGTTAGCGCTGTTTTAATCAGGCGTTTGTCGGTAAATCCGCCAAAAATAGAAACCACATCTGATTTGACTTCCCATGTTTCAGGTATAATAAGTTTCGATCCGCCAAACATATTAAACACATCGATGGTACATCCTTCGGGAGAAAGTTCGGCATCCCTCATATTAAACTCAGAACCTCCGAATATGGCGGTGATGCTTCCCCCTTTAAAGTTTTTCGATTGAACCTGTTTCATGCCTCCGCCCAAAATGGCAATATCATCGATGTAATCGGAATTGACACCATTGGGAGGATTTCCATGCCAAGCGTTTCTTCTGCGGTGTCCGCTGCGGCGTGTTAAGATGATTACGCCAACTCCCATCAACAAGGCAGGCAAGAAAATCTGATGTAAATCGATATTGTAATCAACCAGGCTTGGAAGCCAAAATATAATTCCAAGACCGATAAGCACATATCCCGGAGTTTGTCGCTCTTTGGTGGCCAATAAAATGATCCCAATACCTATAAGTAGGGTTTTCCAACTAAAGATGTAATATTTGAGCGGAAAATCTGTTACATTAAATGTATCCAATAACAACAATCCACCGGCCAGCATTAATAAAACACCTGCGATGATTCTTTTATCAATAGGTTTTGTTTCCATTGTAGTAATTTTTTCTTGATTTAGGTAGCAAACATAGTTCCATTTTAAGGAGTGGCAAACTAAAAATCGGTGAATGGCGGTCAATTCTCGGTAAACGGACTGTTTTGTTAAAGTATCTGACTTAGCGGGTAATACACAGATGCAATCAAAGCAATCACACCGATGGGTCGGATCAGGTTGTTCCAGGTATAATTACCATGTGCAATGGCCTGGTAGGTGTGGTTGATGGCCGAAAGCAACAGGCTTAACAAAAAGGTAAACAACAGGGTAATTTCCGACCACACACCCCAATTGGCAAAATACAGCCAAATAGACATGAATGTGATGGAAAGGAAAAACAGGGCTGTTTGAATCTGATAAGCCGAATTGGCGCCATAGCCTTTGGCCCTGGCTGCGTCTTTTCCAAAAAACAACCCTTCCACCGCACTAAATCCCATGATGGGAACGATGAGCCAGGGAAGCAATATATGAATAATGTCTTCAGCAGTTCCGCCATAAAAGTAGGCCAGAAAAAATCCGATGACGACTGCGATAATTCGTGTTATTTCAAAGAGTTTAACCACCATAGTTTTGAGTTTTTGTCAAAATTAGGTGATTCACAGGTTATTTCCAAATGTTTTTAATAATTGGGCATCGCTGCCAACCCATTGATATTCTTCAAAAACATGGGCTACGAATGTTTCGTATTCATCAAAAGTGTGGCACTTTTTAATACTGCCAAATACCTTGCCGGGATTTTCAAATCCACAAGCCAGGTTTGCCCACAGCTCTTTCATGATTCCGATTACATTGAGCCTGTCGTTCAGGTGTTTGCGGTATGACAAATACAGGTCTTCCATGAATTTCTTAACCAGAATTTTTTGATCTTCCAGACCTGGCACGCTGTGTCCTTTGATCTTTGCCGGCAGAAATGGATCGGTGAGCAAACCACGTCCGATCATGACCCTGCTTATTTGAGGAAATTGACTGCTGAAGGTTTGATAGTCTTCTGACGAAAAAATATCGCCATTGTAGACCAAAGGAATTTGTACCAAATCAACCACCCTGGCCAGCGAATCCCAATCCACCGCGCCTTTATATAGTTGAATGCCTAGTCGCGCATGTACGGTCAATTCGCTGATATGGTATTGGTTAAAAAGCGGGATCAACGACTCAATTTCGGTTGGAGCATGGTAACCCAATCGGCATTTTACAGATAAATTAGTCAGTATTTTGGGCATTAAGCTGCTCAGAATTTCTTCCACCATTTCAGGATGGGGCAACATTCCGGAGCCCCTTTTTTTGTTGGCAACCCTGGAATACGGACAGCCCAGGTTCCAGTTTATTTCCCGGTGTCCCAGTTGATGACAATAATTGGCGAAATGCAACATCTCGCCGGCATCTTTGCTCAATATCTGAGGAATCACCGGAATGTGATTGTGTTGCAGAACCTCCAGTTCCCTGGCCTTTGAGGCATTGCCCTTTTCGGTTGGAACGCTTGAATAAAACGGTGTGTACAGTTTATCTACAAAGGGAAAATGTTTGCTGTAACATTCCCGGTAGGTGTAGGTAGTAATTCCCTGAAAAGGAGCAAGGTATATGACCGGGGTTTCCTGGTTCATCCTGGTAAATGAGTAAGATAGTTATTTTGCGACTGACAGTTCTGCAATAATCAATGCGTTACCACCCGAGCAAATAGGCAAAAATCAGCGGGGCTACGATGGTGGCATCCGATTCGATAATAAATTTTGGGGTGTCGATATCGAGTTTCCCCCAGGTTATCTTTTCGTTGGGTACCGCCCCTGAGTACGATCCGTAACTGGTGGTTGAGTCGCTGATCTGGCAGAAATAACTCCAGAACGGAGTGTCGTGGCGTTCCATGTCCTGATAGAGCATGGGTACAACGCAGATGGGGAAATCGCCGGCAATTCCTCCCCCAATCTGGAAAAATCCAATGCCCTGTTCTTTGGTGTTGTTGGTATACCAATCGGCCAGCCAGGTCATGTATTCAATTCCCGATTTCATGGTGGAGGGGTTCAGATCGCCTTTTATACAATAAGAGGCAAAAATATTTCCCATAGTCGAATCTTCCCAACCTGGCACCACGATAGGCAGGTTCTTTTGAGCGGCCGCCAGCATCCAGCTGTTTTTCGGGTCTATCTCATAATATTGTTCCAACACGCCTGACAACAGCATTTTATACATGTATTCGTGTGGGAAAAATCGCTCGCCTTTGTCCTGGGCGTCTTTCCAAATTTTAAAAATATGTTTTTGCAGTCTCCTAAACGCTTCTTCTTCAGGAATACAGGTGTCGGTTACCCGGTTCAATCCGCCTTCCATCAGGTCCCATTCTTGCTTTGGCGTTAAATCACGGTAGTTTGGAACGCGTTTGTAATGCGAGTGTGCCACCAGGTTCATGATGTCTTCTTCCAGGTTAGCACCGGTACAGGTGATAATCTGCACCTTGTCCTGGCGAATCATTTCGGCCAGTGATTTGCCCAGTTCAGCTGTGCTCATCGCTCCGGCTAAAGTAATCATCATGTTGTTACCCTTCTCAAGTTGTACTTCATAACCGGCAGCGGCATCAACCAACGATGCAGCATTAAAATGTTTGTAATGCTCAACGATAAATTGCGATATAGGTCCTTTATTTTTCATCTTTATAAAATTTATAACTCAACATTTTATAATACAATTTGGCAGTGAGAAAGTTGGGGGCTTTGTTTCCGGCGACAGGTGCAAGTTCAACCAAATCGAACCCGATGACTTGCCGTTGGTCAAAAACCTTTCTAAGATACCTGATCGTGGTATTCCAATCAAGACCGCCAGGTTCCGGTGTACCTGTAGCAGGCATGATGGATGGATCCAATCCATCCAGATCGAAGGTGATGTATACTTTTTCGCCCATCAGGTCGATGGATTGTTGCATCCAATCGGTCGTTCCATACATGTCCTCTGCAAAAAAACACTTGTCACGATTGAGGTATTCCAATTCACAGCTATCCATGCTGCGGATTCCCACCTGGATGAGGTTGGTGTTTTGAGAAGCATCGTGGACGGCACAGGCATGGTTGTAGGGAGTGCCCATATACTCTTTGCGCAAATCGGCATGTGCATCAAGTTGTAGAATGGTGATGTCAGGATATTTCTTATATACTGCTTTGATCACACCAATGCTGATGCTGTGTTCGCCACCAAAAAAGGTGACAAACTTGCCGGTGGCCAGCATGTTTTTGGCGCTTTCGTATGATTTATTAAACATCACTTCAGGGGAGGTGAGCCCTGTTAATGGAGGAAACATGTAAACGCCTTTTCTAAAGACTTCCGAATTGGTTTCGATGTCGTAAATTTCCATGTTTTCGGCAGCATCTAAAAATGCATCAAGAGCACCATCTGCGCCTTTGCCCCAGGTGCTGGTCCCATCATAGGGGATCGACTGAAACAAAATGGAGGCATTTTCGAAGCCGGCATATTTCTCTTGAATTCCTGCGAAAGTTTTCATCATTTATTCGGTATATCCAAGGATGTTTAGCATTTCAAAAACTGACTGTTCGTTACGGTATACATGGTCGATTACGTTACCCGTTTCATCGCGGTCGATAATGACATGTTTTGGAGATGGAATCAGGCAGTGTTTGATACCGCCGTATCCGCTAATGGAATCCTGGTAGGCTCCGGTATGAAAAAACCCAATATAGAGTGGTTCTGCATCTTCGGCATTGTATTTAGGCAGTAAAATTTGCTGATTGAGGTCTTCGGAGTTATAATAATCAGAATGGTCGCAACTGATGCCCCCAATATTAACCCGGGTATATTCATTATCCCATTTATTGATAGGCAACAAGATAAACTTTTCGTGTAACGACCATGCGTCAGGAATGGTATTCATCAGGCTGTTATCCACTATGTACCAGCGTTCGGTGTCATTTTGTTGTTTTTGCTCTATCACCTTAAAAATGATAGCGCCACTTTCTCCAACGGTATATTTACCGAATTCGGTAAATAAATTAGGTTCGGGTACACCTTCGGCATCACAGGCATCTTTGATATTTTTTACAATTTCACGAATCATGTATTCGTAATTGTATTCAAAACCCAGGTGATTTCTAATGGGAAAACCGCCGCCCAGATTCAGCGAGTCCAGCGTGGGACATTGTTTTTTGAGTTCGGTAAACAACTTTACTGCTTTTTGGAATTCCCCCCAGTAATATAAATTGTCTTTGATGCCCGAATCCACAAAAAAGTGAAACATCACCAATTCAAATTTTTCATTTCCTTTGATGCGTTTGTCAAAAAAGTCCATCATTTCGTTGTGACGGATTCCCAGTCGTGAGGTATAATAGGCCGATTGCGGTTCCTCGTCGATGGCCATCCTGACACCAATCTTGATCTTGTGCTTACCAGCCAGCCGTTCAACGGCAGCCAGTTCGGTAGGGCTGTCCAATACAATAATCGAATTCTTAAATCCCCGGTTCTGTATGTCGATGATTTTGGTAATGTATTCATCGGTTTTATATCCGTTGTGAACAATGGTGATGGATTTATCTATTTCGCCCTTTTCGTAAAGACTTAAGATCAAATCAATGTCGAAGGAAGAAGATGTTTCCAAATCGACATCATGTTTTAATGCCGCACCAATAACATGGTGAAAGTGACTGCATTTGGTACAATAACAATAGTTGTATTTTCCTGCATAACCATTGGCTTTCATGGCCCGCTTAAAAAGGTTTTTTGCTTTTTTAATCTGGTCGGCAATGCGGGGGAGGTACATTAATTTAAAAGGTGTATCATACTTATCAATCAAGTATTTAAGCGATACTCCGTAAAAAGTAAGGTATCCATCACGCAGATCAAATCCCTCCTGGGGGAAATAGTAACTCTGCTCAACTAAGTCAAAATACGTGTTCTTCATTTGCTATGCAGCCATATAAATAAGTTAGAATTTTTTGTGATTGCAAAATAACACTTCTTTTTAGTAAAAAAGTGACATTTGGGTTAAAAAAATGGACTAAGGTTTCTTAACTGTTTTCTTTTCTTTGGCAAATACCTTTCTAAGCCATATGGGCAGTACAATTACGCCAATTGCAAGATAGGGATAATAGGAAATAATACGCCAGAAAATGGCCAGTGGTGCATACCAGGAATCGTTTGGAATAAAGTCGCCGAGGAAATTAGAGAACACGAATTCCGCGATTCCGCTTCCTCCGGGAGTAGGACTTACCAAAAGGATGATCCACATGCTTAGCTGACGACCCAAAATCAGCAGGTGATCGATGATGCTAAACTCCACCTGCAAAAAAGCCAATAACAAGAAATTCACCACCCAGTACCTGCCAACCCAGGCAAGAATCGTGGTGCCCATACTCTTCATCCAGTATTTAATTGGTTTTTTCCGAATGGCTTCGGAAGTGTATATCAACTGGTTGGCCGACTTGCGGGCGCGAAGTCGCCAGCGTACCAGAATGGGAAAAAGAAATATCCATGATATAACGGATTTAAAAAGCTGGGGATTGATAAACAGTGCATAGGCCAGAAACAGGGTATAAGCAAAAATAATTCCGTAACCGATGTAAAAAGCAGCAATAATTTCTTCATAGGATTGTGAATCGGGTGGGAAAATTTTGTTGCCAAACAAGAAATATACAATAGGGACGGAGACAATAAAAAAAACTTCATCCAAAAAAGTGGCGGTAAGAACAACGGCTGTGCTTCTCCCTCCACTCAAACCTTCTTTATACAGGAAGAAAATTGCGGGTCCTGTACCGCCTGCTACCGAAGGCGAAATAGCGGAACTAAATTCCCATAACATGATCACATTAAAGGCTTGTTTCCAACTTAACCTGTTATTGGTTAAAACGATAATGCGGTACATGTAACTTACATCGCGTACAGCCATCATTAAGAAAGCCAGAAACAGGTAATATACTAGTTTCCAGGAAAAAGTGATAAAGCTAAAGGTATCTGAATCGAAATTGCGAAAAAGTAAATATCCGCTTACACCCATACCAATAAGGATGGGCCAGATGATGCGTTTGGGTCGTAAGCTGTTGATTATTTTATCCACTGAATTTTCGGTTCAAAGCACAAAGATAATAGGATTCTGCCGCATTTGCCAATCATTTTGCTCTTAATTAGTCGGTTTTGTGGTGGTCTCAGGATTTCGATGAGATGAAGATAAAACCCCGATGTTAAAACTCATCGGTATCGGATTTGTATCCTGAAGAATTCCTTTGATCACGATCGTACTTTTCGCAATCGAATTCTATGCTGACATCTTTCAAAGGTTTTTCAAAATCTCCCTGGCTGATTCCCAGTGATGGATCTGAGTATACTTTTCTCATGTACAAGGCCCAAATAGGCAAAGCCATATTGGCCCCCTGCCCGAGGCTGATGCTCCTGAAATGAACACTTCTATCGTCCGCCCCCACCCAAATTCCGGTGGTCAGATCAGGGGTGATGCCCATAAACCAACCATCCGACTGGTTTTGAGTGGTTCCTGTTTTTCCGGCAATGGGGTTCTCGAATCCGTACCTGTAACGCAAGCGTATTCCTGTTCCGGTCTCCACAACACCTTGCATCAGTCGCAACATTTTGTATGCGGTTACTTCGTCCATGGCTTCGGTTTTCTTAGCAACAAATTTTTCGAGGGTATTGCCATTGTGGTCTTCAATCACCGTAACGAATATTGGTTCGACGTATACGCCTTTATCGGCGAACGTGTTCATTGCACCTACCATCTCGTACAGTGAAATATCAGGTGATCCAAGGGCAATGGATGGAACAGCCGGAATATCGGAGGTTACTCCCATTTTATGCGCCATATTTACTACCGATTGGGGTGAAAACCGGTTGATGAGATAGGCCGAAATCCAGTTGTTCGAATTGGCAAGAGCCCATTTTAGTGTGACTTCTTCTCCAATACGTTCGTCGCTGGAATTCTTCGGCGACCAAAATGTACCATCGTAAAGCTCAACACTATATTGAATATTCGAAACTTTATAGCAAGGCGAATATTCTCCTTCCTGCATGGCCAGTGTATATAAAAAGGGCTTAAAGGTTGAGCCTACCTGCCGTTTTCCCTGAATAACGTGATCGAATTTAAAATACCGGAAATCGTTTCCTCCAACATAAGCGCGTACAAACCCCGTTTTCGACTCCATCGACATCAAGCCTGCCTGTAGAAAAAACTTGTAATACCTGATGGAATCCAAAGGGGTCATGATGGTATCAATGTCGCCGGCCCAACTAAAAACGCGCATCTCCACTGGTATTTTAAAAGACATCAAAATTGAATCTGTAGGAATTCCGGCATTTTTCATCACCCTGTAACGCTCACTTCTCCTAACAGCCTGATCCAGGAGGTGATTTACTGCCTCTTCTGTATTTTCGTTGTCGAATGCAAAAGGGGCATGTGTATAGCCTTTCCAATGTCGATAAAAATCGGGCTGTAAGTCATTGGCCAGATGTTCCTGCACGGCTTCTTCGGCATAGCGTTGCATCTTTGAATCGATGGTTGTGTATATCTTTAATCCGTCTTTGTATAAATTATAAGACGTTCCGTCAGGTTTCGTATGTTCATCGCACCATTTTTTTAGTTGACCACGCAGGTACTCCCGAAAATAACGCGCCAATCCCTGATTATGATCCATTTGTGCGAATTTTGAAACGCCAAGAGGCAGTTGCTTAACCGAATCCCGCACTTGATCCGAAATAAAACCATATTTGGCCATTTGGTTGAGTACCACATTACGGCGAGCCATAGAGGAGGTAGGGCGTGTAACGGGGCTGTACCTTGAAGGCGCATTCACGATGCCAGCCATCAAGGCCGCTTCCTGTAGATTGAGCGAATCGGGTTCCTTAGCAAAGTAAGTGGCTGTGGCGGCTTTAATACCGAAGGCATTATGACCAAAAAAGACGGTATTCAGGTACATGGCCGCTATTTCCTGCTTTGAGTAATATCGCTCCAGTTTGATGGCAGTTACCCATTCCTGGAACTTACGTATCACCAGTTGAGGTTTGTTAAGTTGTCCGCGCGGGAATAAGTTCTTGGCCAATTGTTGCGTTAGCGTACTACCTCCTCCTTTGCTGTTGCCGGTGATCACCCCAAAAGCAACACGTAAAAGCGCTCGTTCATCAATGCCTGAATGTTCTTCAAATCGAACATCCTCTATGGCTATCAACGCGTTGATTAAATGGGGGCTTACATCCCTGTAATTGATATTGGACCTGTTTTCAATAAAATAGGTGCCTAACAAAACGCCATCCGATGAATACACTTCTGAGGCCAGATTGCTTTCGGGATTTTCGAGCTCCTCGAAAGAAGGCATGGGTCCAAACCACTGGCCAATAATACCAACGAAGAAAACAACGGTAAGCGCGACAGCCATAAACCAAGTCAGCCAAAACTTAATCAGGTAATTAAATAGTCCTTTATTCCCGGAATTGTCTTTTGCCATATTTCTGTTCATTTAGGTAGATTAAAATCAGGTTTTCAGGTTTTACTTAATAACCATAAGTAGTTAACCTGAGCCCCACATGGGTGATTTCGCGTAAAGTATCTGTTCGCATGGCTTGCTGAACAAGAAACTGATAATGACCTTTTTGTGGAAAAAACAAGGGTGATTTCAGGCTGATTTCATCATCGCGCACGTTGCCCCATCCTTTACCCAGCCACTTTCCTGAGGGATCAGCCAACATAAGTTCGATGGTATCGCGGCTCATTTTTCCTTCAGGAAATCGGGTGATTAAAAAAATATACAGGTTGCTGTAACGATAGTTGGTGGTATATCGAAGCGTGATATCAAAATTATATGGTGTAATGGTATCGGTAATATCCAAATCAAATTTAACGGCTTCGTTCTTAAACCAGCCGCTCTCAGGCAATGTAACCTGTTGATCGTATTGGGTATGATCGTTGCATGAAACCAGCACCAGGACTGTTAAAAGAATTATGAAAAATTGTTTGAACACCATATATAACATTTGTAAGCAATTAGTATGATAATGAAATATAAACAATTTTATTGCATCGCGATTTCTAAATATAACTTGAAATATCATTCACGCGATCGATACCTACTGGTTCCTTAATCTCATTTTTCTCAGCATACATTTCAAGATCGGCAGGTAGTTTCCCGTTGCGGTTCAGCTTCATGATTTCCTTAACATGATCTATCTGAATGGCCATCATATTATTCGAATCGCCTACATAGCTATACCACATTATTTTTTTGAAGACATCACTTTTCATGTGAAATGCCTTTCCCTTCTTTGTATTCAAAGGGATTGACTGGTCAGGGAAACTTTTCAACGAATCCACATAGTTATCCACCTCGTAGTTGAGACAGCATTTTAATTTTCCACATTGACCAGCCAGTTTTTGCGGGTTAAGCGAAAGTTGCTGGACTCTTGCTGCATTGGTCGAAACGCTGCGAAAGCTGCTCATGAATGAAGCACAACAAAGCTCACGGCCACAAGAACCGATACCCCCAAGTTTTGCAGCTTCCTGCCTCACTCCAATCTGACGCATCTCTATTCTGACCTTGAATGTTTCTGCCAGATGACGTATTAATTCTCTAAAGTCAACCCGGTCGTTGGCAGTATAATAGAATATGGCTTTGGTTTTATCGCCCTGAAACTCCACATCATTGATCTTCATATCCAATTTAAGGGTCGAAGTAATTTTGCGTGATTGCAGCATGGTAGGGTCTTCCAGCTTGATTACTTCCATCCATTTTTCGATATCGGCAATCCGTGCATGTCGAAAAACCTGCTTCATTTCACGTTTTTTTGCTTCTTCCCTTTTTCGGGTTAACTGAAGCCGAACCAATTCACCTACCATTGATACGATACCAATATCATGTCCGGGAGCAGCTTCAACAGCTACAATTTCGCCCTCTTTCAGGTTCATTTCAGCGTGGTAAGTAAAAAACTCCTTTCTCCCGTTTTTAAATCTGATTTCGGCTACCTGAGGTTCATTTACAGAAACAGGGTTGGGGTAATCCGCAAGCCAATTGTTGCTTGCCAGTTTGCAACAGCGCTGCTGATTTATGCCGGATTGGGAATTATCAGCATTATTGATGATGCAACATCCGCGTGACGGTTCTATATAGATTTGATTATCTTGGTCTTCCATTTTTAATATGCAGTTAACTTTTAACTAAAGTTCAGATGCAAAGGTATGAATTATTGAAGTACATGGGTTGTGGCAAGAAATAGCAAAAAAAAGAGCCCCATGAAAGAGGCTCTTTTAGATAAAATTTGTCGGAGTGGCCCGACTCGAACGGGCGACCACTTGCACCCCATGCAAGCATGCTAGCCAACTGCACCACACCCCGATACTTAAGAACAAACCTGGTTTAAAGGTTTTGGATTTGAAGTTGCAAAAATAATCATTTTTTGTTTGCACAAGAAGAATACCACAAATAGAATAAAAACCCGTTTTTGTTTCGAAGGTGATTTGATATGCTGAAGCCTTGAATTTTCTGACAGTCAAAATGTCATGGTTCGGTTAAGAGTTCAGCAAGAAGTATTTTGGCACTATCTTTGCCATAAGTCTTTCTTCACACGGAATACCAGAATAATACTTAATAGAATGGAAACAACCAAATGTTTAATTATTGGCTCCGGCCCGGCCGGATATACTGCCGCCATTTATGCAGCACGCGCTGATTTAAAACCAGTTATATACGAAGGAATGCAGCCTGGCGGACAACTTACTACCACGACAGAAGTAGATAATTTCCCCGGTTACCCGGATGGAGTTGACGGCCCCAAAATGATGGAAGACCTAAAAAAGCAAGCCGAACGTTTTGGAACAGAAACACGTTGGGGAATGGTAGTTGGGATTGATACCACAAAGCGCCCATTTAAGGTAAGTATTGATGATGGTACTGAACTGATGGCCGAATCGGTCATTATTGCTACAGGTGCCACTGCCAAATACCTGGGCCTGGAGTCGGAAGAGAAATTTAAAGGCGGCGGTGTAAGTGCTTGTGCTACCTGTGATGGGTTCTTTTACAAAGGAAAGGATGTGGCTGTGGTAGGTGGTGGCGATACTGCTGCTGAAGAAGCTACTTATCTGGCCAATATTGTCAAAAAGGTTTATCTGATCCACCGCCGCGATGAACTCAGAGCCTCTAAAGCCATGGTGAACCGTGTGATGAAAACACCCAATATTGAAATGGTATGGGATACAGAAGTAAAAGAAATTGTTGGAACAGAAAGCGGTTTTATCAAGTCGCTGAATGGTGCTATTCTGGTCAACCGAAAAACAGGCAAAGAACGTAAAATTAATATTGAAGGTTTTTTTGTTGCTATAGGGCATAAGCCAAACACGGAAATTTTTAAAGGGAAGCTGGATATGGATGAAGTAGGCTATCTCATCACAAAACCCGATTCAACGGCTACCAATGTTCCCGGTATTTTTGCTGCAGGAGATGTCCAGGATAAGCACTACCGTCAGGCCATAACTGCTGCAGGAACAGGTTGCATGGCGGCCATCGAAAGCGAACGTTTTTTAGGAGAACAAAAATAAATTATCCAAATAGGTTAAAACGGTCTTTTGAAAAATCCTAAAAGGCCGTTTTTTTTTACCTTTGAACCAAAGTCCAGTTCAATTGCTGATGCAACCTCGCGAAAAAAAAATCATATTTGCTTCACACATTTCCATCGCGGGTAATGCGGTGCTGGCAGTGCTCAAAATAAGTGTCGGGCTGTTTGCAGGTAGCCTGGCTCTTGTGGCGGATGGTATTGATTCTGCAAGCGATATCATCACTTCTCTCATCACACTGTATGCCGCCTATATTGTTGCTCGTCCACCCGATATTAAATACCCCTATGGATATCATAAAGCCGATACCCTGGCTACAAAATTCCTCTCGTTTATTATCTTTTTTGCCGGAGCTCAGTTGGCCGTGTCATCCTTTGGACAACTCATTGATCCGGTAACGCGTTCAATACCAGATAAAATTTCACTTTATATCGTGGTCGTTTCCATCTTCGGGAAGCTATTACTCTCCTGGTACCTTCATAAAACAGGCAAATTAGTGGATAGTGCCATGCTCATTGCCAATGCCCGCAATATGAAAAATGACGTGGTGATTTCAGTCTCAGTGCTCCTTGGCCTGATCTTTACCTTTGTTTTTGAATTGCCCCTGATTGACACGCTGACAGCACTAGCGGTTAGCTTTTATATCATGTTCATCGCCTTTCGAATTTTCATGGAAACCAACAGGGAGCTTATGGATGGTGTTGATTCGCCTGAAATTTACAGACAAATTTTAACGGCAGTAAAAAGTATTAAAGGGGCAACCAACCCACATAGAATCCGTGTTCGGAAAATGGCTAACCAATATATGATTGTGCTCGATATAGAGATGGAAGGTGATATAACTCTCAATGAGGCACATGACATTGGCGAGAAAGTCGAAAACGAAATCAAACGAGTTGTACCAAAAGTTTACGATGTGATATTGCACATCGAGCCCATCGGAAATTTAGAGCCTCATGAAGTGTTTGGTGTGTCGGAAGCACAACTTCCCAAAGAGGGTTCTAAATAAAGTTGATGCTTTTTCACGAAAGGGTCTAACCTTCAATTTTGCTTTTCTATCTTTGCAGCTGTTATTTGAATTTTCAAAATCCGCTGCATCATGGTATATTTTTTTAGTCGGGATTTAAAAGTCTACTTCCTCGTTCAAACCAGGGAGGAGCTTATTGATTTTAATCGAAAAAAGTTAAAATGGCTGTTTAGCGGGGCAAAACATATTAAAGACAACATCCTGGAGGGTATTTTTATCGGTCCCAGGAAGGAAATGATTACGCCCTGGAGTACCAATGCTGTGGAAATATGTCAAAACATGGGCATTGAAGGGATTTCCCGAATCGAAATGGTCACCTTGACAACAATTGAAAATGCCAGATTTGATCCCATGTTACAGCAGATATATGATGGGATTAACCAGGATATATTCCACATTCCCGAAATCCCTGAACCCATCAGGTACATCGCTGACATAGCCTTGTACAACCAACAGGAAGGCCTGGCATTAAGCCCTGATGAGGTAAGCTATTTAAAGTCGGTATCAGATAAAATCAACCGGAAACTAACTGATTCAGAGGTGTATGGTTTTGCACAGATTAATTCTGAACATTGTAGGCACAAGATTTTTAACGGCACTTTCATTATCAATGGTGTGGCGATGAAGGATAGCTTGTTTGCCATGATAAAAAAAACATCTGCCATCAATCCCAATTCACTGGTTTCGGCCTATAAAGACAATGTAGCATTTATTCTGGGACCGAAAATCGAGCAGTTTGCACCTAAAATGAACGATACTGCAGCGTTTTTTCAAATCAACGATATCGATACGGTACTCTCCTTAAAAGCCGAAACACATAATTTTCCAACTACTGTTGAGCCCTTCAATGGTGCGGCCACAGGAACCGGAGGTGAAATCCGCGACCGGATGGCCGGAGGCAAAGGCAGCATACCATTGGCAGGTACAGCAGTTTACATGACTTCCTATACACGTAATAATCCCAAACGTGACTGGGAGTTTAAGGTTGAGGCACGTCCGTGGCTTTATCAAACCCCTGAGCAAATCTTAATCAAAGCGTCAAATGGGGCTTCTGATTTTGGAAACAAATTTGGTCAACCATTGATAAACGGAAGCATACTCACATTCGAACATACCGAAAATGGGAACACTTATGGTTACGATAAAGTCATCATGCAAGCCGGTGGAATAGGCTTTGGTAATCAAAAAGATGCAAAAAAAGAATTGCCTGAACCAGGAGACCTCATTGTGGTGTTGGGTGGCGACAACTACCGCATTGGTATGGGTGGCGGTGCTGTTTCTTCTGTGGCAACCGGTGAGTTTGGCAATCAGATTGAGTTGAATGCCGTTCAGCGTGCAAACCCGGAAATGCAGAAGCGAACCATGAACGCCATTCGTGCCATGGTCGAATCTGATGAAAACCCCATCGTTTCCATTCACGATCACGGAGCCGGCGGACACCTGAACAGCTTGTCGGAACTGGTAGAAGAATCAGGCGCGATCATCAACCTGGACAAGTTGCCGGTAGGAGATCCAACTCTTTCCTTTAAAGAAATTTTAGGTAATGAATCGCAGGAACGCATGGGGTTGGTTATCAAAGAAAAAGACTACCCTTTATTAGAAGCCGTGGCAAAACGAGAACGTGCACCCATCTATCAGGTTGGTGTAGTGAAGGATGACCAGTCACTGGTTTTTCAATCAAACAACAATGACCGCCCGGTGGATCTTAAATTGGAATATTTATTTGGACAGCCTCCAAAAACGATTCTATATGATACAACTGAAAATTTTGGTTTTGAAGATATTACGTACAACATAGATCACATCGAGCATTACATTAACCAGGTTCTTCGACTTGAATCGGTTGCTTGCAAAGATTGGTTGACAAACAAAGTCGATCGCTCGGTTACCGGCAAAGTAGCCATGCAACAAACCGCCGGAAGTATTCAGCTTCCATTGAACAACCTGGGCATGATGGCCCTCGATTACCAGGGAAAAACCGGCATGGCTACTGCTTTAGGACATGCTTCAATTAGCGGGTTGATCGATCCGGGTGCCGGGTCGCGTCTGTCCATAGCCGAATCGCTTACAAACCTGATTTGGGTACCCATCGTTGACCAGCTCAAGGGAGTAAGCCTGAGTGCCAACTGGATGTGGCCTGCAAAAAATCAGGGTGAAAACGCTCGTTTGTATCAGGCAGTAGAAGCACTGAGCAATTTTGCCATCCAACTGGGAATCAACATCCCTACAGGAAAGGATTCGTTGTCGATGACTCAAAAATATCCTGACGGGGAAACCGTTTTTGCTCCCGGAACGGTCATCATCAGTGCGGCGGGCCAGGTTGCCGATATAAAACAAGCAATCGGGCCGATAGCCTATCCAAAAGCAGGGCTTCCCTTGCTGTATATCAATTTTTCCAGGTCTCCTATGGAGTTAGGTGGAAGTAGTTTTGCACAAACTCAAAATAAAATCGGAAAGAAAACCCCCGATGTAAAGGATGCCAATTATTTTATAAATGCTTTTAATGCCGTTCAATCACTTATCAGTCAGGGAGCTATCAAGTCAGGGCATGATATCAGTGCCGGTGGATTGGTTACTACACTACTCGAAATGAACTTTGCCAATTGTGATCATGGTATGGAAATCAACCTGCACGTATTTAATGAACCGGATGCGGTAAAAATATTGTTTAGTGAAAATCCGGCCATTGTTATTCAGGTGGAAGATCGTGAAAAAGTCTGCGATCTACTCTCAAATCAGGGAGTTGATTTTATTGAGATTGGTCAAATGGTGGTTGAACGCACATTGACCTTTATCCGGTCCGATGACAAAAAAATAAGACTCGACATCGATCGCTTGCGCGATGTCTGGTTCGAAACTTCCTATCAGTTGGATATAAAACAAAGTGGTGAAGGCTTCGCACGTTGTCGATTTCAAAACTACAAGCGACAAGATCTGAGCTTTAGCTTTAATAAAACCTTTACAGGAAAAGCAATTGATTTTGGCATTGACATGCATCGGCGAATACCCTCCGGAACCAAAGCTGCTATTATCCGCGAGAAAGGGGTGAATGGCGACCGTGAGATGGCCTATGCCATGTACTTAGCCGGTTTTGATGTAAAGGATGTCCACATGACCGATCTGATCGCAGGCAGAGAAGATCTAAGCGATGTACATTTGATTGTCTTTGTGGGTGGCTTTTCCAATTCGGACGTATTGGGTTCGGCAAAAGGTTGGGCTGGTGCCTTTTTATTCAATGAAAAGGCAGCCAAATCCCTCGAAAACTTTTATGCCCGAAAAGACACCCTGAGCTTAGGAGTTTGTAATGGTTGTCAGTTAATGACTGAGTTAAACCTTATTTATCCAAAACATCCTGAGCAGGTTCGTATGTTACACAATGAATCCGGAAAATTTGAGTCAGGGTTTGTTAACCTGGATATTGCTGAAAACAACTCTGTTATGCTTCATTCTTTATCCGGAAACCGTTTGGGTGCCTGGATTGCACACGGTGAAGGTAAATTTAGTTTCCCCTGCTTTAGCGATAATTACCACATCGTGATGAAATACAGCTACGACCTGTATCCGGGCAATCCCAATGGATCGGATTGGTCAGCGGCCGCTATTTGTTCCAACAATGGCAGGCACCTTGCCATGATGCCCCATCTGGAGCGTTCTTTTTTGCCATGGCAATGGCCCATCTACCCTGAAATGCACCAACATGATGAAGTATCTCCCTGGATGGAAGCATTTGTTAACGCCAGAAAATGGATAGAAAAATGGATTTAACCAGTTATAAATTTGATTTAATGACATATACCCTCCTTATTTAGAGTAGGAAGTTAATTACAATTTGAGTATTAAAATTACCAACTGTTGTATTTCGCAACACCTGTTGTGTTATTCAACACTTGCTTCAAGCACCTAACCATCAATTAGTTCTCTATTAATGATCTGAACAGGTGTAAATAAATTCAACAATTCAATCCCGTAATTTCTATTGAGTTTATTTGTAATGCGCATGTATACAGCGTGTTAGTATCCAAAAAGCAGGTTTGGCACTATGTTTGACTTTGCCCTAATGGAGCATCAACCAGGTGGGTTTTTGCGGATAATCTCAAAATATTGCGAAGATGAAAAAGCTAATTAAATTAATCAGTTACGCGACACTCGTTGTAGCCTTTGCTACACATTTAAGTGCAGTACCAGCAACGCCCGGTAATGAGGAGGAAGACACCATTCATATCTGGAGCAGTCCCGACTTATTTAATGTCGCCACTATTTGGGTAGATCAATACATAA
>PCUL01000119.1:116-23288 GCA_002771745.1 Bacteroidetes bacterium CG18_big_fil_WC_8_21_14_2_50_41_14 | reverse complement strand
TTTGTCACGAATGAGTTCGTCTCTGATTTCAAAAGCAAGTCGATGTGGAGGTTAGCCATAGGACGCGACATCGTTGTTCCTATTATGAGTGCTGATAACCAATTCATCAGTGAAATTTCACAAAGAGGAATCTCTCCCGAAAAATTTGCTGAAGTATTAACGGATACTTCAAACCAAACCTGGGGCAACGTACTCAATTCTGATCAGTCAACTTTAATAAAAAGTTACTGCTTAGTTGAAGGCTCGATCAGGTCGTATCTGGCTGAATTTATTAAAACAAGTTCGCAAAATATAGATATACAGGAGGTGGCCGGGATTGATGAACTTCTGAATGAAATTCAAAACGATAAAAATGCCATCGGGTTTTGCAGGCTGGTGGATATTCTTGACGACAACAGTCAGGAAATTGTGCAAGGAATAAGCCTGATCCCCATAGACATGAATGGGAATCAGAAGGTTGATTTTTTTGAAGATATTTATCACAATTCCACTGATCTGGCACGTGGCATTTGGATCGGGAAATACCCTAAAGCCTTATTTCATAGCATTTATTCCGTGGCAGGCACTCAGCCAACCGGGAGTAATGAACTGGCTTTTCTGAATTGGATTCTTACCGATGGGCAGCAATATCTATACACGAATGGTTATTCAGAACTCGTTTACAGCGAAAGGCAATCTAAGATTCATGGTTTATATGCTGCTCAATCGCCCATTGTTGATACTCAAAATAAACCGATGCAAGCATACACGCTCTTGTTTTACGTGGTTGTGTCGTTAATAGTCATCTTGTTTATGTTTTTAATGATCAGATTTTATGGGGCAGGGAAACAGGAATTGACAACTGAAAAAAGGGGTGGAGAACCTGTTTTTGGAGAACATTCAGTAAAAGCTCCGGGAGGACTATTTTTTGACAAATCACATACCTGGGCTTTTATGGAAAAGGATGGCCACGTCAGGATCGGAATCGATGATTTCCTTCAACATGTAATCGGCATCATTACACGAGTAAAAATGAAAAAGCCCGGTGACAGGATAAAAAGAGGCGAGACTTTCCTGTCGGTTATCCAGCAGGGCAAACAACTGGATATTTATTCACCTGTTTCAGGCACGATATTCGAAAACAATACAAAACTACAAGCCAATCCGTCGATGATAAATTCTTCACCTTATTCAGATGGATGGGTTTACACGATAGCCTCGGACAACTGGTTAAAGGAGATTAAAGGCTTATTTATAGGTAACATTTATCAGGTGTGGATACAATATGAGTTTACCCGACTGAAGGATTTTCTTTCATTCAATGAAAGGTCCAAATCAATAAAAGATTTACAATTGGTGATGCAGGATGGAGGAGAATTGAAGGATCATTTGCTTGAAGGGCTTGATCCCGAAGTGTGGGAGGAGTTTCAAAATGAGTTTATCAATAGTTCTAACGAACAAGGATTTTCCTGAAAAAATAATGTTTGACCTAAAATAACATACCATGAATATAAATCGAAGAAACTTTCTTTCAGTGCTTGGCTTGACGGGCGTATCACTTTACACCGGTGAAAAGCTGGTTGCCGCTCAAAAAATCGAAAATGAAACCGAGTTTTATGGAGTCCTGTACGACTCAACCCGCTGTGTGGGATGTCAGGGATGTGAATCTGTTTGTGCAGAAGAGCACGGTTTGCCGGAACCTGTACCTGATGATGTTCCGGTATCAGGTACCGTAAGAAAAGCAAATGAAAACAGACGCACGGTGATCAATGTCTACAAAACTTCAAAAGGTGAAGTGTATGTAAAAAATCAATGCCTGCATTGCAACCAACCTGCATGTGATTCAGCATGCCTGACGCGGGCCATGTCAAAAACCAAGGAAGGACCCGTTATCTGGAATGGAGAAAAGTGTATGGGTTGCCGATACTGCATGGTTTCCTGTCCATTTGATGTGCCCAAGTTTGAGTACCACAGTTCCAATCCAAAAATTGTAAAGTGCAATATGTGCTACGACCGGGTTATTGAAGGAAAATTGCCGGCTTGTGTTGAAGCCTGCCCTGCTGAGGCTCTTACTTTTGGCACAAGGCGTGAGCTAATTGCCGAAGCCCACCGAAGGATCATCAGCGATCCCGGGTTATATTATAACAAAATTTATGGCGAAAGTGAAGCCGGAGGAACCGGGTTTCTGTACCTCTCCCCTGTCCCGTTCGAAGAACTTGGTTTCAACACCACTGTTCAAAACAGACCATATCCAGAGTTAACAAAAGGTTTTCTTTACAGCGTTCCCTCCATTTTTGTGTTGTGGCCCGCTGTATTGCTCGGGATTCATAAATCGGTAAAGAATAATAACCTTGAAGAAGAAGAATATGAATAATCAAAATGCTATCCTGGCCAAGGACAATGATGGCATGCCTGTATTAAAATTTCTGGCTGAAGCCATCAAGCCAAAAGGAACTTTTTTTACTCCTTTTAATATGATCTCGTTACCCATCATGGTACTTGGGTTTGTTATTATCGTAATTCGGTTTATAAAAGGAATTGGTGCTGTAACAAACCTCACTCAGGAAGTACCCTGGGGACTATGGATCGGATTTGACGTAGTTACCGGTGTCGCTTTTGCCGGTGGGGCTTACGTAATTACCTTCATGGTATATATTCTGAACATGAAAAAATACCATTCCATTGTAAGGGTAACCGTGTTGAATGGATTTCTGGCATATGTATTCTATGCAGGGGCATTGCTTCTTGATCTCGGACGCCCATGGAATGTTATTAATCCAATAATTGGAAACAGTTTTGGCGTGAGTTCGGTACTGTTTCTGGTGGCCTGGCATTTCCTTTTATATATGATTGCCATGCTGATTGAGTTTTCTCCAACCATCGCCGAATGGATTGGAAACCAAAGAGCCAGAAAAATTCTTTCGGGAATGACCCTGGCAGCAGTCATCTTTGGAATTACACTTTCCACCTTGCATCAATCGGGTTTAGGCGCTTTGTATTTAATGGCCAGCGAAAAAATACATCCTTTGTGGTATTCGGAGTTTATCCCCATATTATTCTTTGTCTCCAGTATTTTTGCTGGTCTCTCCATGGTTATTTTTGAAGGATCCATCAGTCAGAAAGTATTTGACAGCCAGATAAGTGAGAAGAACCACCGATCGCATGACGGCATACTCCACGGGTTGTCGAAAATATGTACCGTTACTTTATTTATCTACTTCTTCCTCCAGGTACTTACATTTGTGCACGGCAAACACTGGGATTTGCTTAACAGCCCGATGGGGTATTGGTATCTTACTGAAATGATTGGGTTTGTGTTGCTCCCCATGGGCCTGTTTTTCTATAGCTACCGAAAACAAAATATTTTTCTCATCAAAGTGGCAGCACTTATTACCATGATAGGTGTCATTATTAACCGGCTTAATGTAACAGTCGTAGGATTCCGTTGGGATGCTGCCGTTCACTACTTTCCTTCATGGATGGAAATTGTGGTAACGCTTACCGTCCTGTTTGTAGAAATCTGGATATTCCGATGGATAGTTACCCGCTTACCGGTTCTGAGAGATTCGCCATCGTGGGTAAAAAAACAATCATCTAACCTTTAAAAATTCATATTATGGACGGATTTACTTACATCAATATTTTTGATACAAAGGGAATCGAGTACCTTGTTATCATTGGGTTTCTTTTGCTGCTGATCCCCTTCTGGCGATCGCTGAACAAGCCTTTAACTGTGAGGGCAAAGGTCATGTCGACGCTTGGAGTACTCAGCTCCAATATCCTGAAAGTACCGCAAGGATTATTTTATAGCAGGAACCATACGTGGACATTTCTGGAAAAGTCGGGGATCGCAAGCGTAGGACTGGATGACCTTCTTTTACATATCACCGGACAGGTTCATGTAAATAACTTTAAAGCACCGGGAGATAAAGTCAGAAAAGGCGAACGAATTGCCGAAATTGCACAAAATGGAGGACACCTCACGATAAAGTCACCCATTTCTGGTGAGATCCAGGGCGTTAATAATTCACTTCGTGAGGAGTTTGGTGCAATGAATGACGACCCTTACGGGGGCGGTTGGATTTACAAAATCAAGCCGGAGAAATGGACTGAGGAAACCAATTCTTATTTTCTGGCAAACGAAGCCACCCTTTGGTTTAAAACAGAACTGCTGAGGTTCAAGGATTTTATTGCCATGTCGTTGAACAAATACTCTCCGGAAACCGCCATGGTCATCCTTCAGGAAGGAGGTGAATTAGCTGACAATCCACTATCCGGTATGCCGGCTGAAGTATGGCATGATTTCCAGGTACATTTTCTTGATAAGGTAAGTTGAAAATACGGAATCAGTTGTCGTGGATTGAATCTTTTTTCGTAAATTTCGACCTCTTACGGCGAGGGGTTCATGGTGAGATTTGAACTTGATAAAATAATTTGTAAGGAGGTTTCCAAAGGGATTCCTCCTTAACGATTTCGATAGAGACCATGGCATTTCAGCTTGAATAATACACTTTAAAAATGGCAGGAATATCAAAAAAGTTTATTAGTAAAATGCTCGACAATGAGTTCATCAGGAGATATATCAGGTTCATATCTTCTATCTATGGCCGCGTCATGTTTATTATAGTTATATCAATATTGGTTCTTTATGTTTTGTTTAACATCATCTTTAGGTCGGTTTACATTAATTTTATCAATACCACTATACGTCAAAATGGAGACAATGTAAGTTCCATTGTTGAGGGTTCATTGTATTATTCCATGCTTGAGAACGACAAAGGCATGCTTCAGCGTACCCTGAATATTATCAGTACCATGTCGGGTATCGACGAAGTAAACATGTATGATGACCGCGACAGCCTTGCTTTTACTACCATATCTACCGAAAAAGAAGGTCCCGGTAACCCGGATTGTGGTGCCTGTCATGCTGATTTTGGAACCATGTTCCCATCAAAGGAAAAATCGTATCGCATTGTTGGTGATATGCCTGATTGCGGAATTACACAGAATGATAACAGCAGCAGGTATTTGTTGATCCGCAAGCCCATACTGAATGAAAAATCATGCTATACTGCCGATTGTCATGCGCACGATGAAAAGGATGAAGTACTGGGGTCACTAATTATTAAATTACCCCTGGATAAGATTGATTCGTTTGAAGACAAGTCTTCTGCCGATTTCCTGCTCCTGGTAAGTTTAATCACGGCTCTACTGATGACCTTTCTGATTATTTTTACCTGGAAAAAGATTAAGAATCCGCTCAATTCAATCATTCGTGCAAGCGAAGCGGTGTCGAAAGGGGACAACAGTATCCGGCTGGATATTAAACCCGACCTGTTGGATGACTTGAGAATGGTTTCTCTCGCTTTTAATAATATGCTCGATAATATCGATACAGCCACTCACGAATTACAAAACTGGTCGCAGCAATTAGAGTATAAAGTACAAAGAAAGACAGAAGAACTGTCTGAAGCGCAAAATGAACTGATCCATGTAGAAAGAATCGCTTCACTAGGCAAATTGTCCTCTTCGGTGGCACATGAAATTAACAATCCATTATCAGGGATTCTTGTTTATACAAAATTGATATATAAACAATTAAACAATTCTGAGTTTAGTCATACAAAGAAAGACTCCATTTTAAAGCACCTCAAACTTATTGAAACGGAAACCAAGCGCTGTGGTGATATTGTGAAGGGTTTGCTTGATTTTTCAAGAAAGGATCAGGATGATTTTGAAGTAGCCCACCTGCATCCGCTATTGGATGCAACTTATGCCTTAATGACCCATTCCATCAAGATTGCGGATATTAATTTTTTAACTGATTTTAGAGCAAAATCAGATCAAATATTTTGTAGCCCGAATCAGATAAAGCAAGCCTGTGTTGCCATTCTGGTGAATGCTTCGGAAGCTATTGAGGAACAGGGTGAAATTGTTGTCAGAACATCCAATCCGGATGAGGACACCGTCAAGCTTGATATATCGGATAATGGCTCCGGAATTGCGCCAGAAGACCTCTCCCATATTTTTGAACCTTTTTTTTCTACCAAACGCAATGTGAGTGGAATAGGTCTTGGATTGGCCATCGTACATGGGATTATTGAAAATCATAAAGGAAAGATATCAGTAGACTCGGAAATTGGAAAAGGAACCACCATATCCATCACTTTCCCGCTTAGCAGGATTTAAAATAGAGTAAAATGGCAAAAAAAATTTCCATCTTAATCGTCGATGATGAAGAATCTGTCAGGGATTCACTGTATAATTGGTTTATTGATGATGGTTACGCTGTTGAGTGTGCCGAGAGCGCAAAGAAAGCCCTGTCGATGCTCGAAGTAAAAGATTTTGACATCATCCTTGCCGACATAAAAATGCCAGGTATGGATGGATTGGAAATGCACAAGCGAATAAAAACACTAAATAAAGAACCCATCTTCATTGTCATGACGGCTTTTGCTTCGGTCGACACGGCCGTACAAGCCCTGAAAAATGGCGCTTATGACTATGTTACCAAGCCCTTTGACCCCGATGATTTGTCGCACCTGATACGCAATGCAACCACCCAGATTGTCCTGAAGGCTGAAAACGAGCATCTTAAAAACAAGATTTCTTCCCTGGTCGATGTTGAAGACCTCATCGGTGAAAGCGAGGCATTGGGTATGGTGCTAAAGGAAGTGGAAAGCGTGGCTCAATCCAACTCATCCGTTATCATTACAGGGGAAAGCGGTACCGGAAAGGAATTAGTTGCCAGGGCTATACATGCTAATTCGTCGAGAAAATACTTTCCATTGATTAGTGTGCATTGCGGTGCTTTAACAGAAAGCCTGCTCGAAAGTGAGCTTTTTGGCCATGAAAAGGGTGCCTTTACCGGGGCTACGTTCAACCGGAAAGGAAGGTTCGAAATGGCCGATGGAGGAACTATTTTTCTGGATGAAATTGCCACCATTTCGCCGAAGATGCAAATAGAGTTGCTCCGGGTACTGGAATCAAAGACCTTTGTACGGGTGGGAGGCAACAAAGAAATGTCTTCCGATTTCAGGGTTATTTGTGCCACCAATAGAGATTTGAAAAGCATGGTAAAAAATGGCACTTTTCGTGAAGATCTCTATTATCGGCTTAACGTGGTGAATATCCAAATCCCGCCTTTGCGCGAAAGAATAGAAGATATTCCCCGACTGGTAAACCATTTTATAAGGAAATACTGTACCTCCATGAGCAAGGATTTAATTTCAATAGAGCCGGCAGCCCTGAAACATCTCGAGGAGTTTGAATTCCCCGGAAATGTGCGCGAATTGGAAAACATGATCGAACGTGCCATTGTGATTGGTAATGGAAAGGAAATCAGGCTAAAAGATCTCCCAATGGGCAAGGAGGTTTCTAACAGTTCTATCGAAAGTTTAGATGACCTCGAAAAAAAACACATTGCCATGATCCTGAATAAATATGGATGGAACATCTCGCGGTCGGCAAAAGCCTTAAATGTAGACAGGGTGACGCTTTATAATAAAATCAGGAAATATGAACTAAAAATGGACGAATAATGTTTTTTCATTGTTTTTTTAATACACTTATCATACAACCCAAGCCTTCCGCTTTAAACTTTTAAATAGGATTTTCGATTGGAAAAGCAAAATATCACCATCATTTTGGGCGGTCATTTTGAGAAAGATGTTCTCAGGATGGTTTCTGAAGATATTACGCGCGAATTTCATTATCCGGTGATTCAACAAGCAGGCAATTTTGACTTAAGTGGTTACTATCATCCCGGGCGTCGACAGTATGATGCCAATGGAATTCTAAAGGAAGTATCAGAAATATCAACACCCGGCTCTATAAAAACCATGGGTTTGTTCAGAGTGGATCTGTTTATTCCCATTCTGACCTATATATTCGGACAAGCAGTTTTAAATGGAAATACCGGAATTGTCTCTCTCTTTAGAATGAAGAACGAATTGTACGGTCTGCCACAAAATAACAACCTGTTGATTGAGCGTTTTCGTAAAGTAGTCATTCATGAACTTGGGCATACATTTGGCCTGATCCATTGTCAGTACCCGAACTGCGTCATGCGATCGAGCACTTATGTCGAAGATATTGACCAGAAAAAGAATTTTTTTTGCAAAAATTGTCAGGAAGAACTTAATAGAAAGCGTGGTTTGGAAATGATGATTGGTTGATAGCCTTAGGTAATTTGCAGGTGTTTGATCTGATGAAGGTTCATTTGAAGCATTTTCTCCTCACACTTCGGACAAATAAAATGAGGTTCAGTAAATTCTTTTTTGCATTGAGGGCACTGATATCTGGTAATATACCGTGAAACCCTGAGAGAACGGCCAATATTCAAAACTGTTATCAACCCGCTTATCGGAGTAAGAAAAATACTGATTGTCAATGCATTTATAAAACTTATACGCCTTCCGATTGAGAGTAAGGAAACAACAATCGCACTTAAAAAATAACCAAAGGCTATCGAAGTCAACATAAATATTTTTTTTCTTTAGTGCAAAACGTATGCCGCTAAAAACAATGAATTGAAGGTTAGATTCTTAGTCAAAGGTATTCCCAATTCCACTTTTAGCATTATCCGAATGTGGAGATTTTTATTTTAAAAATGGAGATTACGACTGAAAGAGCCTATGCTTGTTTTACTAATTTTGTGGCCAATGAAGAAAAATACGCCCTTTATACCTGTCTTTGTTTATTTTGTTTGCCTGGTTTTTTTAATGATGTCGTGTGGACAACAGGAACCCATTGAAAATAAGGTTTCAAAAGCGAGTTCAAAAATACAAACCCCCTCCATCATTTATCTTGATAGTCTCGTTATCGAAAAAAAAAGAGATGAACTTGATAAAATGTTCGAACGATTGGTGCGTGTCACCGGATTTAATGGCACCGTACTATATGCTGAAAAAGGACACGTTATTCTAAAAAAAGCTTATGGCTTTACTGACGTCAGGAGGAGCAAGGGTGAGCTGGCCGTTGATGATGCTTTTCAACTGGCCTCGGTATCAAAAATGTTTACCTCCATGGCCATCATGATATTGAAAAACGAAGGTAAACTTGATTTCGATGAGGATATTCGCACTTATTTGCCTGATTTCCCCTATGAAAATATCACACCCCGCTTGCTCATGACGCATCGGGCCGGATTGCCACGCTATATGAGTCTGGCTCAGGATGAATGGAAAAACAAGCAAATTCCATTGGATAATGACGATATGTACAACTTGCTGTTAAAATATCATCCCAATGTTTATTTTAAACCAAACAATGGATTTCATTACTGCAATTCGAACTATGCCATATTGGCCAACATCGTAGAAGTTGTTTCAGGTCAGCATTTTGATGATTTTATTCAGGAGCGGATATTTAAACCGTTGGGGATGACAAATTCATTTGTTTATAACATGCGTGGGGATTCAATCGTGTCTGATTATATTGGAAAAGGGATTTCCGGATTTTATCACCGGGGAAGGCGATGGAGCGAAATGGAGAACGACTACCTGAACGGCGTGATGGGCGATAAAAATGTGTATTCTACCGTTGAAGACCTTTACAAATTCGACCAGGCACACGACCAAGGCACACTGGTACCTGATTCCCTGTTAAAAATGGCCTTTTCACCTGGCAGCCCGAGGCATTCGAGACGAAAGGATAATTATGGTTTTGGATGGCGGATAAAAAATGGCATGGACAGTGTGGTTTATCATTTTGGGTGGTGGAAAGGATTCCGTACTTTTTTTATCCGTGATATGCGGCACCACAAAACCCTGATCGTGCTCACCAACAAAGACAAAGGCCCCGGCTCGGTACATTTCTGGGATATTATCGAATCGGATACCCTGGCGTTGGGCTTAAAAACCAATTTGCAATTTAACCAAGAATAATAACTTTTATTTGTTCAGGCTTCCCCTGATTTTTTGTTCTATGGCAGTGGTGGAATACCCTTCAAGGTAGTCAATGGTGCGTATTTCCCCTTTTTTGGCCATCACAACATCATATCCCACTATGTCTTCAGGTTTGTAATCGCTTCCCTTTACCAATACGTCCGGCTGAACAATTTTAATCAGTTTATAGGGGGTATCTTCATCAAACAGAACCACCGCATCCACAAAAAATAGTGAAGCAATGATGGAGGCACGCGACTGTTCATTGGTGATAGGGCGGTTTTCTCCCTTATTGAGACGTACTACCGAATTATCTGTATTCACGCCCACGATTAAAATGTCGCCCAAATCTTTGGCCTTACTTAGGTAATCGATGTGACCCAGATGGAGCAAGTCGAAACAGCCATTGGTGAAAACGATTTTCTTACCTCTTAATTCCCATACTGCCAAGGCTTTGGAAATGGTTTCGAGGTTCATTATTTTATTGGAAATGAGTTCAGTTTTGTTCATTGAGAGGTTTTTGTGTTTTGGCAAGAATGGTGAGAGAAAAATAGGAGAAAGCCCCTACAAGCACGTTCAACAAGGTCTGACCTGCATGTGTAATGGCAGCAAACGATCCGGCAATGGAACTATTTATGTGATAAAGTTCAAAAAGAATGGCCTTTACAATAAAATGGTAGGCTCCTATTCCACCCGGCACCGGAGCTACTATGCCCAAACTTCCAATAGACATTAATGTCATGGCATCAATAAAATCGAGGTGGCTGGTCTCGGGAAACATATAAACGGGCAGATACACCATCAAGGCATAAGCCAACCAGATAACAAAAGTATAAAGAAGAAATAACAGCTTTTCTTTCAGGTGGATGATGGTTTTAATACCTTCGATCAATCCAATAAGAAAAGTTCGTGTTTTCTGGTAAATAATGAACTTTTGTATGGTTGGTTTAAAACGTCTGATAAAGAAAACCACGAGGCCAAAAAATACAGACAAAGCCAGTACAAATATGAAAAGGAGTGTCATGTCGGAAAACAAAGTATCCTGCATGCCACCAAACATTTTGTTCAATAATCCCTTCAGCAGGTCGAACTGAAAAATCACTAACGATACGATAATAAAAGCCAAAACTATTAAATCAAAAATCCTTTCAGAAATCACCGTCCCAAACAAAGCATTAAATGGAATTTTTTCTTTTTTCGACAACACGCCACAACGCATAAATTCTCCCATCCTTGGAACTGCGGTATTGGCCATATAACCCACCATTACTGAAAAAAAAGTGGTCGAGAGACGGGTTTTAAAACCCATGGAATTGATCAACAGGTTCCACCTCAAAGCCCTAAAAATATGAGAAGTTAGTGCGACCAAAAGGGAGAGTACCAACCAGCTGTAATGGGCCGACAAGATATCAATCCACACTTCAGCCATATCCAGTTTACGAAAACACAACCACAACAAAAATATCCCAAAACCAAGAAAGAAGAGGTATTGAGTTAGGTTTAAGCTTCTTTTTTGTAGAATTGTTGGCAAAAAGATTACTTTATTTGGTTATTACTGTCAGGGAAAACGATGGAAGGTTTATATTGTTTTGCTTCTTCAAAATCCATGGTGGCGTACGATACAATAATAATTAAATCGCCAGCCATCGCTTTTCGGGCAGCAGCACCGTTAAGGGAAATGATACCTGATCCACGTGTGCCTTTGATCACGTAAGTGGCCAAACGCTCCCCGTTGTTAATATTAAAAATTTCAACCTTCTCGTTTTCAATCAGGTTAGCCGCTTCCATAAGGTCTTCGTCAATGGCAATGCTACCTATATAATTTAGGTTTGCCATGGTGAGGGTAGCCCTGTGAATTTTTGATTTTAGTATTTTGATGTTCATGAACAGACGAGCAATTTGAGTGGATAACCTACCGCAAAATTATGAATTAATTCGAATGTTGTCTATTAATCTCACTTGGCCAAGCTTTAAGGCCACGAAGGCCAATGCTCCTTTTCCAATGTGCCAGTTTTCAACAGGTTCTAAGGAGGAGTCATCAGCAATTTGAAAGTATTCCACATCAAAGGCCTTTTCGGCTTGCAGTTGTTTCATTCCCCACTGCTGTAGCAATACGGGATCCATCTCTCCTGCCCTGCCGGCTACCTCCTTTAACACTTTGAAAATGCGAGGGGCTATCGCCCTTTCATCGGGCGAAAGCCTGACATTGCGTGAACTCATGGCGAGACCGTCGTTTTCGCGTACAATGGCACAAGGGATGATCTCAACTGGAATTCTCTCCATTTCCACCAGTTTTTTAATGATGGCCAACTGTTGAAAATCTTTTTCACCAAAATAGGCTTTGTGAGGATCCACTATTTCAAAGAGTTTTTCAACAACAATGGCTACTCCGTTAAAATGACCGGGACGAAACGCTCCTTCCATCACATTTTCAAGGGAGCCAAAATCAAATGTTTTGTTGATGGGTTCAGGGTACATTTCTTTAACCGATGGGACAAAAACAGCATCACAATCGATGGTTTTCAGCATCTCCAGATCCTTGAACAGCACACGCGGGTATTTCTTCAAATCCGTCGCGTTATTAAACTGGATGGGGTTCACAAAAATACTAACCACCAGCAGGTCGTTTTCTTTTTTTGCCCGGCACATCAACTCTAAATGGCCGGGGTGCAATGCGCCCATTGTAGGTACAAAACCTATGGTTTGATCCAGTTCCCGGGCTTGGCTCACAAACTTGCAGGTTTCATCAATCGTTTTAAATACAAGCATGGTCAATGATCTTTCCTTAAAGGGAATTTGAAATGATCTTCCACAAATCCTTTTCTATCGATTTTTCAGGAGTTTCGATGATACGGCCAATCTCTACTCCATTTTTATACACAATAAAGGTAGGTACCCGCTCGATATTCAAATCTTTGATATCCACCAAAATAGCGGACTTACTTCGATCAACCCCAATGGCTTTCACTCTTTTATCGCTGTACCCGGCCTCTTTGAGCACTTTGTAAAAATGAGGAACCTGCAACTGGCTGTCGCTGCACCAGGTACCCAGCACCACAGTAAACTCAACCTCGCCAATCATGGGCCTAAGTCGCTCAATGAATTTATTTGATGGATTATATTTTTCAAAGCCCGGGTTGAAAAAATCAGCAAAAACGCCCTTTTCAAAACCGGTTTTGTTACAATAACCAATCATGACTTCTTTGTTTATCTTCGGGTCGATAATTACTTTGTTAATGGATTGACCATAAACTTGAAAGCCAATAACCATCAGCAAAGCGAATAAACATTTCTGTATCATAGCTCGATTTTTAATGAGCCTGCAAAAGTAGGACAAACCCGTTAGTTTGTCAAACGATCTTCCAGAAACAACAACTTCTTTATTATCGAATGGATATTATGGTTTCTGGTAAAGTGTCGTGTGAAGCACTTATTTCAACGATGTAAATTCAGAATTTAGTTAGTTTTTATACCTTTGAAACCTATTGCGAATTCTTATTAATATCAAAAATATCATGAAGAGAGTTATTTTTACCAACAACGCTCCGGCACCCATAGGTCCTTATAGCCAGGCCGTTGAAAATAATGGCATGTTGTTTATTTCGGGTCAGGTACCCATTGATCCGGTTACCGGAAAAATAGTGGAAGGTGGTGTTGTAGAGCAAACCCGGCAAGTGATGGAAAATATCCGGGCGATTGTTAAAGCAGCCGACTTTGGAAACGATTTGTCCAAAATTTTAAAATGCACCATTTACCTGAGTGATATGTCACTTTTTGGGGCTATGAATGAAGTTTATGGAACGTATTTTCCAACCCAACCGCCTGCAAGGGCTGCGTTTGCGGTAAAAGGACTGCCACTGGGTGCTTTGGTGGAGATAGAAGCGGTGGCGATGAGGTAGATTACAATCCGGGCTTACTTTGTCGGTCGTGCCTATCCCGAAATATTTAGCCAGTTTTTTATAATCTCCAGTCCAAAATCCGTCATCACCGATTCGGGATGAAACAGCAATCCCGTAAGGGAAAGGCTGAGGTGTGCAAAAGCCATGTTTAAACCTTTTTCATCGCGCATAATGACCTGCATTTCAGGAGTAAATGTGCTTTCGTCGGTAATCCATGAATGGTAGTGCCCGATGTGAAACCGGCTGGGAAGTCCAGCGAAAATGGCATGAGGAACGGTTACATTTCCAAGATTCCTGATGCCATGAAGCGGTTCTTCAAGTTGTATCAACGAAGCCCCACAAAGTTCGGCCAGGGCTTCGTAGCCCAGACAAATACCTAAAATGGATTTTTGGTACATGATTTTGCTTAAAAAAGGCAACAGGTCTCCGGCTTCGGCGGCCAGCCCGGGGCCGGGCGAAATAAGCACCTTGTCGAAATCACCGGTGTTCAGTGCCATCAACCGGTCGTTTTTTACCAGCCGAACATCCTTCACGCCAGCCTGTTCAACCAGTTGCAACAGGTTGTACGTAAACGAATCGTAATTGTCGATCATCAGTAGTTTCACGCGCCAAAAATAAGGTAAAGAGCAACAGAGATTGAAAGGGCGCAGTTGAATCTCTAAATTTGTATTGAGATCATGCGAAATGAAATTCTGTATTTTACTAAAAGCTTACTTTTGCGAAAAATGACAGCCATTGAATACAGGGTTTGAACAAATGAACGAATATGGAAAGGATCGTATTCCTTTTCTTTTTGTCATCGATTTTGATGGAAATCAAGTGATTGTTACTCCGTTGGATCAGGTGGACCGAAGCCTGATGCTGTATTCATTCAATGGAAAATCGAATATGGACAAACCCATGTCCATCAAAGATAAACTGACATTTAGAATTACACCCATAAGTCGTGAACGCTATCAGAAGGCCTTTAAACTGGTGCAGCAACACCTGCATTATGGCGATAGCTTTTTACTGAATCTCACCATGCCATCGGTTTTGGAATCCAATTATTCGCTTCAGGAAATATTTTATTCGGCTCATGCACGCTATCAGTTGTGGATGAAAGACCGGTTTGTGGTGTTTTCACCCGAGACTTTTGTAACCATAAAGGAGAACATCATCCGCTCCTTTCCCATGAAAGGCACCATAGATGCCTCCATCGCTGATGCAGAACGGAAATTGCTTGAAAGCGAGAAAGAACTGGCCGAACACTACACCATTGTCGATTTAATCAGAAACGATTTAAGCATGGTATCAAAAAATGTGCGGGTTGAGCGGTTCAGGTACATCGAACGGCTTGAAACACACCGCCACTGTCTGTTGCAGATGAGTTCTGAAATTGCCGGAGATTTGGCATCCGAATACCACAAAAACATCGGAACCATCCTCTCAAAAATGTTACCGGCCGGCAGTATTACCGGCGCTCCCAAGAAAAAAACGGTAGAAATCATCCGTCAGGCGGAGCAGTATGAGCGCGGTTTTTATACGGGTGTGACGGGTATTTTTGATGGAACAAACCTCGATAGTGCGGTGATGATTCGTTTTGTGGAACAAACTCCCGATGGGTTAATCTATAAAAGTGGTGGAGGAATTACCACCCAAAGCCGTTGCGATGAGGAATACCAGGAACTAATGGATAAAATTTATGTGCCGGTTGCTTGAAACCATCCGAATGGAAAACCGCCAGGTTGAAAACCTGGTAGCCCATCAATTCAGGATGGACCAGTCGTGTCTGCATTTTTTTGGGCAGCCATCCGGGATCAATCTTCAGGATTTGGTAGATGAAAGTATTCAAAATCCCAATCAATCCAATCTCAATAACGGAATCTTCAAGATGCGGGTGGTTTATTCGCAACAGTTGGAGGAAGTCACTTTCATGCCCTACACGCTGCCTGAAATACAGTCGTTAAAACTGGTTATTGATGATGAGATCGACTGCGCCCACAAATTCGCCGACAGGCAAAAACTGGAGCAACTGATGTTGAAGAAAGAAGCTTGTGATGATATTGTCATCATTAAAAACGGATTGTTTACAGACACTTCCTATGCCAACCTGGCTTTCTTCGATGGAATCCATTGGTTTACACCCGACCAGCCTTTGCTGAAAGGCACCCGCAGGTCCTTGTTGTTGTTGCAGAAGAAAATCCTTCCAACCCAAATCCGGCTCGCGCACCTGAGGTTTTTCACAAAAGCCAGGTTGTTCAATGCCATGATCCGATGGGAAGACAGGTTAGATGTGTCCATCGACAAAATTTGGGTATAAAGGATGTCATGTAGTTGTCTGTCAGCAGTTTAATTGAATATAGTTCTACAGGAGAGTGGCATCGGCACGACCGATATTGTAACGATGGAATTTATTCCCTTGTTACAAAGCATCTGATACAGAATCTTTGTTATATAAAATAGAATCATACCTGCCCCGTCCGACAGGCGGGTCGTATCATTACTATCGAACAATTATTGAATAAAAACGAATCATATCGTATCACTAATGATTTATTTTGATATATTTGTTTTATGGAAAATAGTGTACATAAGTTTAAAATAGACCTGGATTGGAAATTAATTGGACAAATAAGCCAAATCGATAGGTTCGATGCCTCCTGGAGTTCTATTGAAAAAAAAGAAGGACAAAGTTTAAAACAACTAAAATCAATTGCTACCGTTAAAAGCGTTGGCGCATCAACCCGAATTGAAGGCTCAAATATGAGTGATGAAGAGGTCGAAGTATTGTTAAAGGAAATAGATATAACAAAACTTTCGGACAGAGATTCCCAGGAAGTGGTCGGTTATTTTGAAACCTTGGATATCATAACAGAATCTTTTAAAGATATTGAAATTAAGGAAAACAGCATAAAAAATCTGCACAATATCTTAATGAAGCATAGTAATAAAGACGAATGGCATAAAGGTGATTATAAACAACACACAAATGCTGTAGAGGCCAGATATCCCGATGGTAAAAAACAAATAATCTTTCAAACAACGGAAGCTGGTTTTCCAACACAAGATGCGATGAGGGCATTAATCGACTGGTATTCAAAAGATAACGTGACTCACCCATTGGTAAAAAGTGCATTGTTTACATATGAATTTGTAAGTATTCATCCATTTCAAGACGGTAATGGTCGATTAAGCAGACTGTTATCTACATTTTTATTATTAAAGAATGGATATACCTGGATCCAATATATGAGTTTTGAACATGAAATTGAGAACCGAAAATCAGAATATTATAGGGTTTTAAGAAGCTGTCAGGCACATAGACCAAACGAAAATGTAAATGAATGGGTTAACTTCTATTTTGATGCTTTAAAAAATATTCAAGATCAATTAACAAAAAAATTAGAACAAAGCGGTATTGAAACTCAATTATCTCCCAGAGAAAAATCGATCATACTATTTATTGGGAATAATCCTGGCAGTAAATCTGGTGACATTGCAAAGAAACTTGGAATTCCAAGTCCAACCGTAAAGCGAATTTTACCTGAATTGATAAATAAAAATTTAATAGAAAAACATGGAACGGGACCAGGTACAAATTATTCAATAAAATGATTGTAAATCTGTCCTGGTATTGCTGACCCATTCTGAAACAGAAATTCCTACTCCGCTATTTTATCTTTCAGCGACTTAAACCCGTTACCCAGAATTTCAGTTGCATTCAAAACAGTTACAAAAGCTTTGGGATCAATGTGGTTAATATATTCCTGAAGCATCGACATTTCGCGCCGGTTAACTACCGTGAAAATAATCGATTTTTCATTGTGCCCCCACATACCTTCGCCTTTCAAAAAGGTGCCACCGCGGTTCAGGTCGATGACGATTTTATTGCGAATTTCTTCCGATTTCTCGGAAATAATAAAGAGCACTTTTTCGTAGTTGGCTCCTTCCAGTACCAAATCGACTACCTTGCCGGTGATGAAAATCACGATCAGCGAGTACAAGGGAATTTTCCAGTCCTGAAAAGCCACCAGACCCACCAGTACAATCGCCGAATCCACCAGGATCATCAGTTGTCCCATGGGGAGTTTGGTGTATTTTCCAATCATCATGGCCACAATATCCGACCCGCCCGAAGTAGCTTTGGCTTTGAAGATGAGGCCGAGACCCAGTCCGATAAAAACTCCCCCGAAGATGGACGACAGCAGCGGATCGCCCTCAACAAGAGGTTGATCGCCATAAAAATAGGTGATCCCATCCATGAAAATGGCGGTAGAGAAAAAACCTACTACTGTTTTTATTCCAAAACGCGGCCCCAACACCTTGATTCCTATTATCGTGAGCGGGATATCGAACAACAACGCTACCAATCCAACAGGTGTTCCCAGCATCCAGTGTAGTACTATGGAGATACCATAAACCCCACCCGGTACAATTTTGTAGGGAGTGATAAACATAACGAAACCAGAAGCCATGATAAAAGCCCCGATGACAATAAGACTGTAGTTTTTAATCCAGCTCTTGCTGAAAATCTTATCCTTTTGTAAAAAAGCCATGATATATTAATTTACATATTTGAGTGCGATGAAAATGGGCGCAAAATTACTTCCTTTTTTCCTGATACTGTGTTGCTAATGCACTAATTTTTAAAGATTAGATGGGATCTAAATTGACTTGAAATATAGGAAAAGTGGGACAAATTTTTATCTGCCTGTTCTTGTATATAAGCACGAATCACAAATCTGGTTAAGTAATTTGAAGGGCTCCAAAAAAAATCACGGATTAAGGCTGTTTAACCATTGCAATCGAACCATAAACCATGATCATTATCTTATTGTTTCACCAATTTCATTGGAGCTGACTGGAACTTTTCGCTTATTAACCGCACGAAGTAGATCCCTGAGGGAAGCGCTGAAATATTAATCAGGTCATCACTGTTCGTTATGAGCTTCGATTTAACCAATTCACCTGTTGACGAGTAAATCTTTAACTCTGTTTTGAAAACAGAGGTATTGTTTTTATCCTTTAATTTAACAGAAAAGACATCCTTCACGGGATTTGGGAAGATGATATAATCGGCTGAATTGGTCATTTCTACTGAATGAATACTGGTGACCTCATCTGGCGTAAATCTGAAATAATTTCCATATGGAGGTATATCATAGAATATATCGATGCTATCGCTATTTGTAATGACGTTTATATCCGAATTTGTGCCCGATACGAAATAAACTTCGCTTTCGTTGTTATTGGCAATCCCGATCCATGGTCCATAACTTTCCCCATCGTCCCAAATAAACCCATCGGTTTCCGAATAATAAGGTGTATTTGCTAAATCGATTTCTCCAAAATGGATTTCTATCACTCCGTTTTCATAAAACCACCATTGAAAATTTATTCTGTGGTCTGTGGGTGCCGGACCCTCAATATCATCAGCTATTCCAATATTTCTCCATTCAACTTTTAAAATATCCAATATCCCTGTTGTATCATACGTATATCGCCAATCACTAAAGATTGGACTAAATACATGGTTCGTAAATTCTCCGGTAAACAAGGAAAGGTTGTAAACAGAATCTGAACCAGGAAAGTAGCCAACCCCATCACTATCAATGGTTACCGAATTAAAATTTGAATCGAAAAACGGAAAGCTGAATTCAAAATTAACATCAACTTCATCATTACTCATATATGGCTCTGGCAGAAGTTCATATAATATTGATGTATAGGTTGTGAGCGTGTCGTAACTGGATGATCCACATGATACTGTATAATTATTTTGTGAATAATTGTTTAGAGTACAAATCAAGAGAAATAAAAGCCAGATTGTTTTTTTCATTATTGAATGGTGTTTAAAGATGAAGACCTAATAAAATGCGTTGCCTTTCTGCGAGACAATTAGCATTCTAAACGATCGAATCGCCATTCTCGTATATCAAATATCTGGATATAGTACAAATATTACGAGCGCTTTAAAATAATTTAAAATAGGCCAAACCGGATGACAATATTTCTAAACATTGAAAGTTTTATAAGCAGAATTTGTGTGAAATTGGAATACAAATACAAGAATTCTCTGAATATCAACATTAAGCTCTAATAAGAATTCCTTTCAGGGTAGTTATGTTATCGGTGCAGGGATAAGCTATGCCAGGAAAAAAGTATTGATTAAATCGAAGCTAATTTATGTAATGAACTTTCAAAACACCATTGAGGGAGAATACCAGTTCGGCAACCTTTTAATATCTCCACCTACCCGTGGAGATTATAGGTTATCAGGTAATTATGTGGGATTGTTGTTTTCGGCAAGTTTAGCTAAGAGAAAAAGCAAATGGTGAGAGAAGTCGTAATTATGTTTTTAACCCTAAATTTATTTTAGAAATTCGTTGCTAAATTAAAAATAAAGGCTTTATTTTGCCGTCATGATTAGAACAATGAAATTAAACAATTGGTGGTGGTGTGTTATTCATCCGATGAGGAAGAGATAACCAAGCATCCATCTTTTTAAGATAACGAGGCCGCAGGTATTTCACCTGCGGTTTTTTTTTGCTCAAAAATTTTAAACCATGAATCAAAATATAATCAACTGGCTAAAAAGAGTGCTTTTCCGATGGCAAAGATGACATCAAACCAAACACCAAACCTAATGCACTAAACCTAAAACATTAAACACTAAACACTAAACACTAAACATTTATATCATGAACACAATAACAAAAACCACAACAAAAATAAAATCAATCTTTGCCCCAACCAATGGAATGTACGGCCCTTATGGCGGCATGTATGTGCCACCGGTGCTCGAAAGCAAATTATTACATCTGGCAGAAGTGTTTGAAAAACACCGGGGCACTCCTGATTTTGAACAGGAATTTGCCTATTATCTCAAGAACTTCGTGGGACGACCGTCGCCATTGTATTATGCGCACAGGCTGTCGCAACATATCGGGTCAAAGATTTACCTGAAACGCGAGGACCTCAACCACACCGGCTCGCACAAAATTAACAATACCATCGGGCAGATTTTGTTGGCCCGACGTATGGGAGCTACCGAAATTGTGGCCGAAACCGGTGCCGGACAACATGGCGTGGCTACGGCTACGGCAGCGGCATTATTTGGCATGAAATGCAAAATTTTTATGGGGAGCAAAGATGCAGAACGTCAGAAAATGAACGTGAGCCGCATTAAGCTGCTGGGTGCCGAAATGGTACTTACCAGCGCCGGGCGTGGGACCCTGAAAGATGCCGTGGATGCTGCTTTGGGATATTACATCGAACATCCGGACGTGTTTTATCTGCTTGGATCGCAGGTGGGTCCGCATCCTTATCCCACCATGGTTGGCTACTTCCAGAGCGTGATTGGCAAGGAGGCCCGAAAGCAATTTCTGGAAGCAGAAGGCCGTTTGCCGGACAATTTGTTTGCCTGTGTGGGAGGCGGTTCCAATGCTATTGGGCTGTTCACCGAATTTCTATCCGATGAAAACGTTCGGATTTTTGGTGCCGAAGGCGGAGGCGAGGGTCCTGTTTTTGGAAAAACAGCCGCCACCCTGAGCATGGGAAAACCCGGAGTGTTCCAGGGAACCTACAGTTACGCTTTAAGCGATGAAGCCGGGGAGGTATATCCAACGGCCAGCATTGCAGCCGGTCTGGATTATCCGGGCGTAAGCCCGCAACATGCACTTCTGAAAGACAGAAACCGGGCCAGTTATCATCTGGTAACCGATGCAGAAGCCATCGAAGCCTATTTATTGTTATCGAAACTGGAGGGCATTATTCCGGCCATCGAATCATCGCATGCCGTGGCCCTTGCGGCGAAGTTGCTGAAAGACAAGAAAGACGAAGTCAGCATCATTAACCTGTCGGGCAGAGGCGATAAAGATGTGGAAAGGGATTTGATGTAGGTAGTTTCCTGCAACCCTGCAAGGGTTTTAAACCCTTGCAGGGTTGCAGGTTTGGAACTTTATTACTTTTGCAGCCTGAATCTTGTTTATGCTGCCCTCACTCATGAAAGAATCCCTATTAGGCAAAACCTTGTCGCAACTTCTGGAAATCACCAACGAAATGGGGTTGTCTAAATTTACTGCCCGCCAGATTTCTGACTGGTTGTATAAAAAGGAAGTGCTCACCATTGATGAGATGACCAACTTGTCGAAGGTGGGCCGACAAATGCTGAATGAACGTTTTGAGGTGGGAAGGAAATCACCGGTAACGGTTCAGTCATCTGAAGACGGGACTAAAAAGTACCTGTATATGGTTGGGGAGAAGGGAGCCATAGAAGCAGCTTATATCCCTGAACAGAACCGAAATACGCTGTGTGTATCCTCGCAGGTGGGTTGTAAGATGCGCTGCTTGTTTTGCATGACAGGCAAACAGGGTCTGCAAGCCAACCTGACAGCAGGGGAAATTATCAACCAGGTACTTAGTCTTCCCGAAAGGGAACAACTCACCAATATAGTGTACATGGGTATGGGCGAGCCCATGGATAACCTGGAAGCAGTGATGGCCAGTTTGCAAATCCTCACCGAACCCTGGGGGATGAACTGGGCGCCCAAGAGAATTACCGTTTCCACCATTGGCGTGATCCCGGCCATGCACCACTTTATTACAACAAGCAAAGCACATCTGGCCGTTAGCCTGCACACCCCCTTCGAGGCAGAGCGTAAGATGCTGATGCCGGTGAGTCACAAATACAGCATCGACGATATCATTACCGAACTCAAAACACAGGGTTTCGACCGGCAACGGCGTGTTTCGTTCGAATACATCGTTTTTAGCGGATTGAACGATACCCCGAAACATGTAAAGGAGCTGGCCCGCATACTGAATGGGGTAAAATGTCATGTCAACCTCATCCGGTTTCATCCCATCCCAAATACACCGTTGCAAGGAACCAATGAAGAAAGTTTGCTTGCTTTTAAAGAGGCACTTGTCTCCAAAGGAATTTTTACCACCATCCGCGCCAGCCGTGGTCAGGATATTGATGCAGCCTGTGGACTGCTTTCTACCAAAGCCGGTAAAGGACTGCAATCAGTTGAAACACAAAAATCCATCCTGGAGACATAGCTTTCCAAATCCGCATTTTTCTTAACTTCGCTGCCTGATATAAAAACCAAATCACATGAAGTTAAAAACACAATTGCTTTCAATTGCTTTTATTGCGGTTGCCATCATGTCGGTAAGTTGCTGCCAGACTGGTACAGAAAGTGATAGCAAAACCACGGAAAAACCGTACGAAATGAAAAAGTATGCAAAGGTTAAACTCACGGCCAACATCAGTCACCTGAGCGAGAACCAAAACGAAATGTTAAAATTGCTCTTCCAGGCTGCCGACCAGATGGATCAGATTTTCTGGATGGAAAATGTGGGCGAAAAAAATGCTTTTTTGTTGGGAATCACCGATCCCGCATTAAAACAATATGCCGACA
>PCUL01000119.1:0-102 GCA_002771745.1 Bacteroidetes bacterium CG18_big_fil_WC_8_21_14_2_50_41_14 | reverse complement strand
TGGGATGAGTTGAGCAACCTGGCTCCTTTTATTCCGGGATATGGCGCCAAACCTGCCGGTGCTCAGTTCTATCCTGCCGACATGACCAAAGAGGAATTTGAA
>PCUL01000222.1:937-3259 GCA_002771745.1 Bacteroidetes bacterium CG18_big_fil_WC_8_21_14_2_50_41_14 | reverse complement strand
TTAATCAACCCGTTTTTAATGGCAAACTTTACGATATCGACTGAAGTTTTAAGTTTTAGCTTGTTGATAATGTTGTTTTTGTGCGAATCTACGGTGCGGATGCTGATGTGCAACTTGTCGGCAATTTCTTTGTTGATGTACCCTTCGGCTACCAATTGCACCACTTCCAGCTCACGCGGAGTAAGCAAATCCATCTTCGATGCGGACACTTTTTGATTTTCATTGGTCTTCATCAGGCTGTTGACCAACATTCCGGCAATGTGGGGATCGAAATACATGTGCCCCAGATGAATGTCGCAAATGGCTTTTAACAGCACCTCCTTATCGGTATCCTTGGGCAGATAACCCCGGGCACCGGCCTGGATAGCCTTTTGAACAAACTCCTCGCTGTTGTGCATCGAAAGCATCAGCACCCTGACATCAGGAAACTTTTCAGCCATCAGCCGGGTGGCTTCAATACCGCTCATTTCGCCCATGCCCACATCTACGAGGGCCACATCCACCTGAACAGTTTCCAGACGTTCGAGAAGTTCCGTTCCCGATGAAACCGCTGCCACCACTTCCACCTGACCGGCATCCGACAACAAGGAAACCACGCCATCGCGAAACAACTGATGATCGTCGGCCAGAATGACCCTTATTTTTCTCTGAGTAACCATATTATCGAACCTTTTTAGTTTGGAATTTCAACAATAATTTCGGTGCCCTGTTTCACTTTTGAATTCAATTGAAAACGCCCGCCCAGCAGGTTGGCACGTTCCTTCATATTGGTGATTCCATTGCCCGAAAAAAAGCTCTTTTTTTCGATTTGAAAACCCTTTCCGTTATCCTGAATTTTTAACATCAGTCCATCCATAGATTTATTCAGCCGGATGACTACCTTACCGGCTTCGGCATGTTTAATCACGTTGTTGAGTGCTTCCTGCACGATGCGGTAAAGATAAATCTGAATCCTGTTGATGATGAATTCGTTTTCCTGAAAATTGCTCTGAAAATCAACCACCAACTGGCCATTGGCTGTGATTTCCCTGGCCAGTTTGCCCAGTGCAGCCACCAGACCAAATTCATGCAATACCGAAGGCATGAGGTTATTAGAAATATTCCTGATCTCGCTCACGGTAACGCGGATCAAATCGCGGGTTTCTGCTATCAGGCGGTTGTTTTTTTCAGTATTGTCTTCGGTGAGTTGATTGAGTTTCATGCGAATGGCAAGCACCAACTGTCCTAAACCATCGTGCAGTTCACGTGAAAGATGCTGTCTTTCAGCCTCCTGCGCATCGATCATGGAAGTGGTACGCATGATTTTTTCGTGCTCAAGGCGTTCCGATTGTTCCTGCAGGGTTTGCGACATCAGGTTAAAAGCCTCCACCAGATCACCAATTTCATCCTGCTGTTTCAGCTGAATTTTATCCCCGTATTTCCCCTTCGAAATACCGTCGGTAGCCGCTTTCAGCTTTTTAATGGGCAGCATAATCCAGGTGGCATTAAAAATAACGATGCCCAGCAACAGCATGGCAATGATAATCGACAGGTAGATGATGCTGTTTCGAAGGACATAAATCGGAACCATGGCTTCGTTGGCATCAATCTCGGCCAGAATCACCCAATTTAATCCCTGGACTTTCACTTGCCCATACGAGCCAAGTACCTGCACACCCCTGTAATCTTGATACATTCCTGTTCCTGACGAATCAGTTTGTGCCAGTTTCACCCCGGTTGTTTTCACATGAATCTGCATCACAGCATTATGTGTAAAACGGGAAGTGCTGCGCATTAAAAATTCTGATCCAACAATATAGGATTCTCCGGTTTTTCCCAACCCGTTCATGGGATTGTCGTCGAACATGATGCGGCTAAAAATAGTCAAGGGCACGGTTAATATCACCATTCCGACTTTATCATTTGCCCGGTACACACCCTTCAACAACAACACCTGACTAACCGAATCGGCATTGTCCGGTGAATATTCCTGAATAAAATACTGAGTATTGGCTGTTATCCTGTCAAATTGCTTCTGCAACCAAACCTGCGGGTAATCTGTCTGATGAGCGGAATCGATCAGGATACTAAATGGAGCCATATCAGGAAGATAGAAAAGGATTGATGAATAGCAATCAGCCGCGCGCAGATAGGTGGTTAAGAAATCTGTAAACAGGATAGTCTCAGGGCTTTTTGCCAGTTCACTTTCAGGTGGATAGTACAAGCTGTTTAACTGGTTAACAGACCCTGCGTTTTCCGAAATATTGATCAGGTCATGAATGCGTTGATCCATAAAGGCAGTCACCCGGGCCGTCTTCTCAACCCGTACAAAGGTGAGTTGTT
>PCUL01000222.1:0-912 GCA_002771745.1 Bacteroidetes bacterium CG18_big_fil_WC_8_21_14_2_50_41_14 | reverse complement strand
CAAAAAAATTAATAATGAGTTTTTTGGTTACAGTAATCCTCATGACGGTCGCATTGCGCTTTTCAGGCAAAGCTAATGAAAACATAAACAGGAATGAAGATGGAGATTGCCTAGTAACCATAAATGAAAAAATGAAAATCCCGGAAAGGGTTTATGAAGCATTGATGAAAGACACCGCCTGGGAATTCGGTTTGTTCGAAACCCTGAAAGGAGCCCGTAATTGTGTGATGAAGGAATAAGGGTCTATCTTCCCGCTCCTAGCTGAAGCCAGGGGGAATGGATGCCGGGCCAACATCATACTTTAACAGTAGAAGAATGTTTTTTCCGGATACTAACGTAAAAGTTTTACTCCTTCTTCCCTTCAATCACCATCACAATTTCGCCCTTGGCAGGAACTTCGGTAAAATGGGTTAATAATGCTTCGGCGGTTCCGCGCCGGGTTTCTTCGAATAACTTGGTCAGCTCGCGTGAAACGCTTACCTGACGGTCGGCACCGAAAAACTCAACCAATTGTGCCAGCGTTTTTTCAAGTCTGTGAGGCGATTCGTACAACACAAGGGTCACGGTCATCTCGGCCAATATTTTCAACCTGGTCTGGCGGCCCTTTTTATGGGGTAAAAATCCTTCAAAATAGAATTTGTCGCAAGGCAGCCCCGAATTGACCAGTGCCGGAACAAAAGCTGTTGCCCCCGGGAGGGTCTCCACCTCAACACCCTGCTCCACACAGGCACGAACCAATAAAAAACCCGGATCGGAAATCCCGGGGGTGCCGGCATCGGTAATCAACGCCATTGACTCACCTTCAGCAATCCTGGCTACCAATCCCGCAACCACCTTATGCTCGTTAAACTGATGATAAGGCTGCATGCGGGTTTCGATGTTGTAATGCTTCAGCAGCCTACCGCTGGTACG
>PCUL01000464.1 GCA_002771745.1 Bacteroidetes bacterium CG18_big_fil_WC_8_21_14_2_50_41_14 | reverse complement strand
CCCAGCCAGGCATGCCCCATTAATCGTTGATGTGCCACCAATAGCTCTTACGGGTGCGGGCACTTAAATTGCGAAGCGTGACTTCCTGATCAAATTTTTTTTAAGTTTGTCATGTTACCTTGAGATTAATGAATAATTCTGTAAAGGTGCAACTTCTCTACAATTCGGTGGACAACATAAAACCACCGAACGTAGGCAGATTTAGTTGAACACATGGTATAGTGCATGCGGTTTTTAGAGGTTTTCGTAGGTTTGTGGCGCGTAAAAAGCTCGCCGAACACTCTATAAAACCATTCGCCAAATGGAGAAAAAAGTCAGTAAAAGCGTTACAAAGAAAAACATAGAACATCATTTGATTTTACTCTCAATACTCCAAACATGCAAGTATCAGGGAATCAACTTTTACGAGTTTTAAAATCAGGTCAGAAAAGCCTCGATGAAAAATAGTTCTATTTTTCAGCATTCGATAATTCCCCTCCAGAAACTAATCCAAACATTTGCCTCTTTTATCAATTTGGTGTCTTTTGTTTGATTTTTTATTGTCTTTGTGCTGTAAAACAAAATGACTGTGGCAAAAAACTATATCATAGAACAACTTAAGAAACATTTCACGGGAAAAGAATCCTTTTCCCGTGAAGAACTTTTTACTTTTTACAAGCAAATTAAGCCCGAATTAAAAGCAACAACTTTCCGTTGGATAATTTTTAATTTGAAAAAGCAGCGAGTTATTTCCTCTGTTTCCAAAGGACGATTTACATTTTTGTTCAAACCCGCTTTTCTGCCCGAATCAGACAAGGCCGAAAAGAAAAATTTTTCTGTCATAGAGAAGCAATTCCCAACGCTGAAATTTTGCGTTTGGTCAACAAGGATTGTGAGTGAATTTATGCTTCACATTACTGCAAAACACCTAATTATTTTACAAGCTGAAAAAGAAGCGTTAAAACCAGTTTACGATTTTTTGAAAGAACAAAAATTGGGCGACATTTTTATCCAGCCTGAAGAAAAAGAAATTGAACGATACATTTACGAAAGCAACAAAGCAATAGTGTTGTTGCCATTGGTTTCAAAGTCGCCAATTAAAAAAATTAAACCTATTGTAACCACCACGCTCGAAAAACTGATTGTTGATTTGTATTCCGATAAAAAAATGTTTGCCGCTTTTCAAGGTAGTGAGTTGGCTCATATTATAAATACGGCTTACAACCGTTATGCGATTGATTTTACAACCTTGTTTCACTATGCTAAACGAAGAAAAAAAGATATTGAGCTACGGGAATTTTTAATAAACAAAACCGACATTTCTAAAAACATACTAAATGATTGATTTGAAAACCCTTTCAGCCGAATGGATTGCTGAAAAGAGAAAGAAATACAGCAAAGACCCTACTTTAATGGAAAGCATGATTTAGGCTTTGTATTTATTGGAGCAATTACAGTTTAGTAACTTGAAGTTTATTGTCAAAGGTGGAACAAGTTTGATTTTGCTGATGAAAGAACCAAAACGTTTTTCGGTGGACATCGACGTCATCGTTAGTCCGAAAATCAGTAAAAAAGAATTAGAAAAATATCTTTCAGAAATTATTGCCACAAGTGCATTTGAGCGATTGGAATTAGACGAAAAAAGAAGCTATCAGGGTAATATTCCGAAAGCACATTACAAGTTTATTTACAATTCAAATTTTACAAACAAAAATCAAGATGGACAAGTAATCTCAAATCCTGAAAGAGAAATTTTATTGGATATTTTGTTTGCAGAAAATCATTATCCAACATTAGTTGATATTCCGTTGGAAACTGAATGGATTTTACAAAACGATAAATCCATTTCTGTTACAATACCCGACATCAATTCTATATTGGGCGACAAGCTCACAGCGTTTGCACCAAACACAACAGGTGTTCCATACAACGCAGAAAAGGAAAAAGAAATTTTGAAGCAACTGTTCGACATTGGTCATTTGTTTGACTTACTGACAGACATAACCAATTTCAAAAAATCATTTTTGGAAACAGCAAAAGGAGAAATTGCATACAGGCCTGAACGGAAAATAAAATCAGTTGAACAAATTCTTCACGACATCATTGACACAGCTTTGCTGATAGCTTAAAAAGACATACTGAAAACCGAAGATGAAAAAACAAAATTCAGCGAAACAATTCCATTAAATGATTATATGATTACAAACACAGACTACAACTTTTTAAACAAGCGACTGAAATTTGTAGCAAAAGGTGAAGCACTTTTTTATTGGTATCAAACAATCAAACTACTAGCAAATGAATAATGTCAATACATAGAGAAAAATTGTAAAAAAAATTGCCAATACGTAGCGAAAATTCAATACGACAATGGTTTTCAAGATATGAAGTCAAAGAACACCAGCCGGTAAAAACATCTATGTATTATTGCCGAAAAAGTGCTAACTTAGAGCGGTTTAGCACGCTTGTTTAGTTCGTTTCGGCTGACAGATGTTACCACAAAGCAAATACTGCCCGATATGTCCACACGGTGAGTATACTGCCCCAGGTATTTCACCACATGATCGTCACTTGTTATGGCCGGTTCGCAATTCACTAACCACTTTGTCCGGTATACCTTTTGAATGGGATGATTGAACCCCACAAAAAAAGCGAAAACCACCGTCAACATTGAGTTATCCGGTGGTTTTCTTGCATTTGACCAGATGGCTGGCGGAGAGTAAGGGATTCGAACCCTTGGTCCACTTGCGCGGACAACGGTTTTCGAGACCGCCCCATTCGACCGCTCTGGCAACTCTCCGTTGGCAAAATTAAACTTTTATGGTGTTGATTGAACCTTTCAGAACTAAATAAAACCATTCTGATCGAATTTTCCTGAATCCACCATCCATCTCTGGCAACAGAAGAAAAATACTTAATACCCCAAAAACTCATCAAACAATACCTGAACATAGGATCTGCCATGAAGCTCCAGTGAATCAATTATTTCAGTTGAACCCTCTGAATGATAACGGGTGTTTTGCTGAATGTTCATAACGAGGTAACCTTCATCGCGCTTCCATCCAAAGCCATCGTTCAAGTCGAAATAGGCAAAATGCGGCGAAAAGGGATTAAACATGTTCTTGCTCCAAAAAAAAGCCTCTGAAGATTGCTCCAGTTGATGCAACAGAGTGGCCGTGATGTCCACATTACTGAACAACCTGTCGTCCTGAAGTCCGTGTAAGCTATCCTTAAGCGCACCTCCAAGCAACAACAACGGAATTTGATGGTATTCAAAACTTTCCAAAGGATAATTGTGATATGAATTGTGCGAATGGTCGGCCATGATGATAAAAAGGGTATTTCTATACCAGGGCTGGAGTTTTGCCATGTTAAAAAACCGGCCAACTGCAGAATCGGTATAGTGCGCCGAATTGACAAAAGCACGCTCGAATTCAACAAAATCAATGGTTCGGTCACCAGGCTGATCGTAGGGTGAATGAGAGCTTAAGGTGAAAGCGGTGGAAAAAAACGGCTCGGGCAGTTGGTTTAGTTCCCCGACGTAATGATCGAGAAAATCGACATCATGTACGCCCAATTTACCTCTTGGAAGACCGGCATCCAGGTCTTTTCCTTCCACAATCAAATCTAAATGATTGGCTACCAGAAAGCTCTTGATGTTTCCATAATTGAGCTGACCACCAAAGAAAAACGAAGTGTGGTATCCCAAAGGACGCAACTGCGTGATCAGGCTGGGCACGGAGCCATATTTTTCGGGATAGTTGGTCAAAGTAACAACAGGCAAAGCGGGCAGTCCACCATAGATGCTCGCCATGGCTTGCTGCGAGCGGTTCCCTGTGGCATAAAAATTGGTGAAAAACAACCCTTCTTTTTCCAACTCGTGAATGCGTGGGGTAATCCCCTGAATTCCACCCAATGATTCCAACAAATCACCCGAAAAGCTTTCCAGCAACAAGATAACAATGTTCGGTCGCGCAATATTTAATATGCTGATGGTGGTGTCTTTTTCAACCTGGTGCAACTGCTTCACAACCTGATTGGCTTGTTGGGGAGAAAGCGTACTAAACACATTCCGCTGATTCATCTCGCGGTATTCAAGCAAGCTAAATACCAGGTTATAACCGTTGTTTATAGCAGCCAGGTTTAGTATGTTTTGATTGGAGAAATAAGATACACTTGACGTAATGGGAATGGCTTGCCATCCACCCCTGATGCCGGAAAAAAGCAAGAAAGGAACGATGAGTAAATACGATAGTTTCATCTGCCAATTTCTGCCTGATAAAGTACCTTGTTTTGGATAAACTATTTTGTTGTAAACCCAGAAAAAAAACACAAAGCAAACCAACAGGATAGTGGTTAATATGACAAAGCCACTAGTGGTATAAGAATTAAACACTTCATCGGGACGTTCGAGATACGACAGCGCTTTGTATGATAATTTGGTCTTCCACTCCCCATAAATCGCCAGTTCGCCGGTTGTAATCAATAAATAAACAAATATCACAAGGGCCGAGTATACTTTGTTCATCACAACCAACCACCGCCTGTTAATTAAGAAACCAGCTAATTGTAAAATAAACGGCACCACCAAAACGTACGATGCCGAAGAAATATCAACAGGAAGTGCGTAATAAAAAGTTTGTAACACTTCCCAAAAAGGTATGTGAGCTACGTGGAGGTGAGAAAAATAATAAATCAGAAACAAGACGCGTAGCAGAGCAAAAAATACCAACCAAAAGATAAATTGCTTGATTATCAATATAAACGATTGCTTCATGCGGCTACCTGGTTAACTTTAAATTGTACGTTTGAAAAATGGCATCTCACCGATGTTTGAAAACCTGAAATCAGGTTTCAGCGTGCAAAAGTAATCAATCCGCTATTGTTGCGACTTCCTCAATTATAAAATGTCGCGAAAGGATTATCTTTGCAAAAAATATCCCCATGAGTATTCAACAAAACCTGAACCATTACAGGCAACTACTCCCGCCGAAGGTAACACTGGTTGCCGTTACGAAAACGAAACCCGTGGAAGACATAAAGGAAGCTTATGATGCCGGACAGCGTATTTTTGGTGAAAACAAGGCACAGGATATGGCGGCCAAGTACCCCTTGTTGCCCCTTGATATCGAATGGCATTTTATTGGCCACCTTCAAACCAACAAGGTAAAAACCATTGCCTCGTTTGTTAAACTGATACACGCGATTGACAGTTTGAAGCTTCTCAGTGAAATCAACAAGCAAGCCGCTGAAAACCAACGTGTCATCGATTGTTTGCTTCAATTTCATATTGCTGAGGAAGAAACCAAATTCGGTTTAAATTATGATGAAGCCAGGGAAATCCTTTCTTCTGAAACATTCAAAAAAATGGAGAATATCAGGCTTACCGGTGTGATGGGAATGGCCAGCTTAACCGATGACACTAAACAAGTGGCACGTGAGTTTGACCAATTGAGCTCCATCTACCACCAGTTGAAATCCGGGTTCTTCCCTTCCAGTGAATCTTTCAAAGAGCTATCCATGGGCATGTCGGATGATTTTCAAATAGCCATCAAAGCAGGCAGCACCCTGATCAGGATCGGAACCGGAATCTTTGGCAAACGCAATTACTAACCACAACTTATTTTATGACTGAATATTTTCTTTTCATCGCAGGTTTTTTCATCCTGATAACCGGTGCCAAATACCTCGTTGACGGAGCCTCGGCGGCAGGAGTAAAACTTGGCCTTTCGCAAATGGTTATCGGGCTTACCATCGTTGCCATAGGCACTTCTTTGCCCGAACTCATGATTAATGTTTTCGCCAGTATATCAGGCAACACGGATCTTGCCATTGGAAATGTAGTGGGCAGCAACCTAATGAATACACTGCTGATCATTGGAATTACTGCAGCCATTTATCCCATACATGCGGTAAAAAGTGTTTACAAACGTGATGTCTGGCTCAACCTCCTGGCTATCGCCACACTCATCATGCTGGCCAATGATCGGCTTATTTTTAAGGGCCCAAACATCATCGATCAGTTGGATGGAGCAATCCTTTTGGTGCTTTTTGTGTATGTACTCTATTTGATATTTTCCAAATCAAATTCTGATCAAAATACCCATAAAATTTCTCAAGCCACCATGTCGTGGGTACGAACCATTTTATTTGTCGTGGGGGGTACAGCAGGGCTGTATTTTGGAGGAAAATGGATCGTTGACAGTACCACGGTAATTGGTGCCCGACTGGGTATCTCTGATTCGATGATGGGATTAACCGTGATAGCGATAGCCACCTCACTACCTGAATTGGCGACCAGTATTGTTGCCGCTATGAATAAAAAAACCGATATTGCACTTGGCAACGCGCTGGGAAGCAATATCTTCAACATCTTTCTGGTGTTGGGGTTAAGTTCCGTAATCCAACCCATTCCATTTGACATTTCCCTTAATGTGCAACTCATTTTGCTGCTTGCCTCCGGGTTTTTCATAACCATACTTATCTATGTTGGAAAAACTTCGAAAACCATTACCCGCATCGAAGGAAGTATCCTCATTTTTTTGTATCTGGCATTTATGGTTTGGATGATCCAAAGCCAATGAAATAAAAAAGATCACTATCTTTTTCAGCTCATCTCGTTTAAACATGCTTGAAATGGCATGATTCTGTATTTCTTTCAACTAATTGTTATCGGATATCCGGAAACGATTTAACCGGCCAATACAACCTGAAACCCACGGTCTTTTTGAAGCTAAAAAATAACAATGTTATTTTATTAACAATTATTTGGATAAAACAACAAACACTTGTACTTTTGTCTTGTTATTAAATTAACAAGAACATCATGGAAGATAGGGGGACATTTGATCATTTACCACACAAGACCATTGCCAGGCTAAGCCAATACCGCAGGGCATTGTTACTTTGCCTGAGTCGTGGCAAAAGTCATATTTTTTCACATGAAATAGCTACCATACAGCATATTACCCCTGTGCAGGTTCGTCGGGACCTCATGTTAATTGGTTATTCGGGCACGCTTCGAAAAGGATATAACATCAAAGAATTAATCAGCTTGATTGGTAATATCATCGATAGCGAAGAAGGCCTCAAAGTAGCCATCGTGGGTATGGGAAACCTGGGTCGGGCGTTGATTAACTATTTCAGCGGGAAACGTCACAAGCTCTCCATCATAGCAGGATTTGATACCAATCCCGACAAAATTGGGAACACGATGAATGGCGTACCATGCTATTCAGCCACCAGAATGAGAGAAATCATCGAAAAAGAGGGGATACAAATCGCCATCATTACCGTACCTGCCGAAAATGCCAGTCAAACAGCCAATGAACTAGTGGCAGCAGGTATCAAAGGTTTGCTTAATTATACTCCTAAACCCATTGATGTGCCAGAATATGTTTATTTGGAAGAATACGACATGATTACAACCCTGGAGAAAGTGGCCTTTTATGTCAAAATGAAAACCCTGGAAGAAAAAGGAATCACTACCATTTAAAAAAAATGCCGGTTGCCCGGCTTTTTCATTCATATTTTATCTTATTTCTAATCAGTTGGATTTTAAACCATGGTGACGCGGGTTCCCCCATTATCAACCCCAAGTAAAGTGGTTTCCGTAATAATGGCATCTTTTCCTGTTGTTTCTACAAACCGAATGGCCGCCTTTATTTTCGGTCCCATGCTACCTTCACCAAATTGACCTTCAGCCAAATATCGCTTCGCATCAGCGATATTCAACCTGTCGATAGAATGCTGTTGAGGCGTATTAAAATTCAAACAAACCTTAGGCACATCAGTGAGAATGAATAATTTATCTGCCCGAACCTGCGAAGCCAACAGCGATGAGGCCAGATCCTTGTCAATGACAGCATCGATTCCCTCCAGAAAATTTTCTTCCCTGTAATAGCAAGGAATTCCACCTCCGCCGACGGCAATCACAATGTGGCCACTTCTGGCGATTTGCTCGATCGTTTTCCGGTTAAAAATAACCAATGGTGTAGGCGAAGCCACGACTTTGCGCCATCCTCTACCTGCAGCATCTTCTTTGTAAACGGAGCCCGTTTCTGCCATCAATTTCTCCACTTCTTCCTTTTTATAGTAGGGGCCTATTGGTTTGGTTGGATTTTTAAAAGCAGGATCATCTTTGTTGACAAGCACCTGTGTAATAATGGAGATAATATCCGATTCCAGATCTTCCTTCATCAAAACATTGCGTAACTGCTGTTCCAAAATGTATCCTATAAAGCCTTGAGAATAAGCCACACTAATATCAAGTGGCATATCCGGCACTCCATATAATTTGTTCCCGGCAGTATTGGCCAATAATATGTTCCCAACTTGAGGACCGTTTCCATGCGTTAGTACCAATGCGTAATCCCTCTTTATTAATTTCACCAAACTACTACTGGCATTGCTTGCATTTTGCTCCTGCTCTGAAATTGTACCACTCTGCCCTGCCCTAAGTAGCGCATTTCCTCCAAATGCCACAACGGCTAACTTCCTCATATTCATTATTTTTAAATAATTCTGTGGACAAAAATACTGCTTTTTATTGTTATTTCCGAGTTCGAGTGTGATTTTTTTAACAATCGAATACCCAATTAGACCACAATCTTCTTCAGGGATATAAATTTATTGTGCAATCCGGGTTAAATGAAAATATTTACCGGTTGACAAATAAACAATGGAATTGTTTTATAAATTGCGGCGTTTCTTGATCTTCTCATCTATTAAAAAGCATTAAAATGAGACAATTCATCGGCTTTTTTTTGGTACCTCTTATTTTTTTGTGGTTGGTATTGTTTACCGATTTGGCACCTGGAAAACCTGAAGTAACTTATACACTGGCTGTCGCGGTATTGATGGCTGGCTGGTGGATTACTGAAGTAATACCTCTGGCGGTTACTTCCCTATTGCCTGTTGTCTTATTACCATTTTTAGGAGTTATGGATGGTAAAGATGTTTCCTCGGCCTATTTTAACCACGTGATCTTCCTGTTTATCGGAGGGTTTATTGTGGCATTGGCGATGCAAAAATGGGAGCTTCATCGAAGAATCGCGCTGAAAATAATGCTTTATACCGGCACCAGTCCCAAAAGGGTGCTGCTGGGATTTATGGCCGCCACGGCTTTTTTATCGATGTGGATTTCAAACACAGCCACAGCGATGATGATGGTGCCTATTTTATTGTCCATTTCCAAAAAATTAAGTGATTTCATGGATGAGAAATCACACAAAAAATTTACTACAGGATTACTGCTTGGTGTGGCTTATAGTGCCTCTATCGGGGGCATTGCCACATTGGTTGGAACGCCACCCAATTTGTCGTTTGCCAGGATTTTTCAAATTATGTTCCCTGGTGCTCCTGAAATAAGTTTTAGTACCTGGTTTTTATTTGCCCTGCCCATTAGTCTTGTATTGTTCCTTATCACCTGGATATTCCTTTACATGCTTTACAAACCGGCACATTATGAGTCAGTACACACGGATGAAGCCCTGAAAAACGAATACCATCAATTGGGAAAGGCTTCATATGAAGAGCGTATCGTACTGATTTTATTTACATTACTAGCCGTCCTTTGGTTAACACGAGCTGATTTAGCCCTTGGGAATTTTACCCTTCCTGGATGGAGCGCACTGCTGCCGCACCCCGAACAAGTGAATGATGGTACTGTGGCCATAGCGGTGGCCATTCTGCTTTTTATTATTCCTACTTCTGCGAAAAATGGAAAGAGAATAATGGATTGGAAGTCCGCTAAGAAACTTCCATGGAATATTGTGTTGCTCTTCGGAGGAGGATTTGCCCTGGCCAATGCCTTTAAAGTCTCAGGATTGTCGATGTGGGTTGGAGAGCAGATGGGGGCAGCAGCAGGACTTCCAGTCATTCTGATTATTGTTATAATTTCACTAGTTATGACTTTTTTAACAGAGCTCACCTCAAATACAGCTACCACCGAAATGTTGCTACCCGTATTGGCAGGCTTATCAGTGAGTGTTGAGGTAAACCCGTTGTTATTAATGCTGCCGGCAACTCTCAGTGCTTCCATGGCCTTTATGCTGCCCGTTGCCACACCTCCAAATGCCATTGTTTTTGGCTCCAACCATTTATCAATAGGAGATATGGCTAAAACAGGCTTTATCCTGAATCTGATTGGAGTGGTCGTGATTGCATTGGCCACGTATTATTGGGGTGCCTATTTGTTCAACATCGAGATGGGTCAGATGCCTTTGTGGGCAAGCCCCGCTCAATAATTTATAATCTCCAACGATGCAACAACACAATCAAAAAAAAGCCTATCTGTTTGCTCTGTTGGCAGTAGTATTCTGGTCAACGATGAGTTCAGCCTTCAAGTTAACTTTACAGGGCATTACATTCGATGGATTGTTGTTCTGGGCATCGCTGTTTGGATTTATCACCTTGTTATTAGTTAACCAGATGGGTCGCGAAAGACTGAATTTCAAGACAATCACATTCGCCGAATTGCGCCGATCGGCCATCATGGGGTTTTTCAATCCATTTTTATACTACCTGGTTTTATTTAAAGCCTATGAACTTTTAGAAGCCCAATTGGCCGGTACATTAAATTATACCTGGCCAGTGATCCTGGTGTTGCTTTCAGGAATCATCTTAAAGCAAAAGATCAGACCCATCAATTATATCGCCTTGATCATCAGTTTTTGTGGATTAATGATCATCAGCACGAAGGGAAATTTGAACTTTATCAACGTGGATCATCCTTTGGGAATTATTCTGGCCGTTGGCAGCGCATTTATCTGGGCGTTGTATTGGATCCTGAATATGAAAGATCACCGTGAAGATACCGGTAAAATTACCATGAACCTTTTCTTTGGCATCGTGTATTTACTGATTTACATGACTTTATCAGAAAAGACTTTCCCCATTCCTACAGGCTGGACGTTGGCCGGATGTGTGTACATCGGCCTATTCGAAATGAGCTTAACATTTGTAATCTGGCTTAAAGCCTTGAATACTTCTGAAAATACCGCCAAGGTGAGCAACCTGATCTACCTTTCTCCTTTTATTGGTCTGTTTTTTATTCGGCTACTGGTGAGAGAACCCATTCTCACCTCAACCATTATTGGGCTTTTGATCATCATGGGGGGCATTTTAATTCAGCAATTTCCGGTTGCAAAAAAGCAATCCAAAAATTAAATAAACCGCTTCAATATAATAGTTGCTTAAAACAGAAAGTTTTGTTGCAGTCGGCTAAAGCCAGACTGCAATGGATTGATTTTATTCAGTTTTATTCATCTGCAATGAATGTATTTCTTGG
>PCUL01000366.1:1126-44784 GCA_002771745.1 Bacteroidetes bacterium CG18_big_fil_WC_8_21_14_2_50_41_14 | reverse complement strand
ATCGAAGTGAATGCCTTCGATAAGCAAATCCTTTGAAACAAGCATCACTTTTCCGGTTTCCGGCTGAATAACTGCGGCATCGTCGCCCACGCCCATTTTGGTGGAAGCATGAATAGTAACGATACCTTTTGTAAGTTCATCGATGAGTCCAAATTCGCCTAGTGCGGATAAGTCGGTGAGTTTTTCTGTTGAATCAGACATAGGGATATTTTTGCGCAAAAATAAGCTAAAATCATGGTTTAAGGAGGGTGTGTTTTTTGTTACTTTGGTCCGGTAAATTGTGGTTATTTAAATTTGGCATGGTACGGCGGTTATTGATTCTTCTAATTTTTTTTCTCCTGTTCGGGTGTGTTCCCAATTCGGAAGAGGCTTTTCTTCAGATGAAAACCCTTGAAGGGAGATGGTCTTCGGCCGGTAACGTGCTTATAAACCTGCAATGGAAATCCATTGGCGATTCTGCCTTGAAAGGGCGGTTGTACACCTTATTGGTTGCCGACACCACCTGCGTTGAGCAATATGTAATTTTTAAACGCAATGATTCCGTATTTGCACAATTGGGGAATTGTGAAGGCTATTTACACCCTCAATTGCTTTTGTTAAATAAAAGCAGGGGGAATTTGTTTCGGTTTGAAAACATGGACCGGCCTTATCCCAACCGGATTGTTTTTGAATGGGAAGGTGATTCTTTGTTTGTATTCAGGAAAGAGAACAGTCGGGGTAACAAACCCATCGAGTTTCAGATGAAGAGGAATTAGCCTGACCCGCAGGGTTCTTTCCAATCCGGCGGGGGTCGAACGTGTTTCGCAACGCAGATATTTAATTGTTTTGCGTTAAATCATTACCTCCAAAAAAAGCCCCCCACGATAGTCATCGGGGCCATCGGGGCACTTAGTATGATGACAAAACCAAAAGCACCGACCTGTCATTTCGATAGCGCTTGCGCTGAGACCTACCTACCGTAGGCAGGAATCCGCCAGGCATAGGATAATCTCCATTTCTACATCAATCTAATATAAAGTGTTTTAACGTAATTTATCATAGGCAAGCGTGATTCATTTATTGTGCCTAAAGAAGCGACTCAATAATTTCAGGGAAGTACCTGTATTCCAGTTGATGGATTTTTTCGGCCAGGCTTTCGGGCGTATCATCTGGTGTGATCAGGGTATCGGCCTGAAACAGGATATCTCCCTGGTCGTATTTTTCGTTTACAAAATGAATGGTAATTCCAGATTTTTCTTCTTTTGCTGCAATCACGGCCTCATGCACATGGTGCCCATACATTCCTTTTCCACCATAGGCAGGTAATAAGGCGGGATGAATGTTGATAATCCTGTCACGGAAAGCCCGGATAATTTCGGCAGGAATCAGCCATAAAAATCCTGCCAGCACGATGAGATCCGGGTGTATGTTTTTTAGCTTATTGAAAATCAATTGATTGTTGTAAAAATCATCCCGTGAAGCCACCATGGTATTTACTTCAAGCCGATGGCATCGTTCCAACACGCCTGCCTTTGGGTTGTTTGTAATTACCAAAGTAACTTCGGCCAGTCCGTTTTCCCTGAAAAAAGTGATGATTCGTTCGGCATTGGACCCATTTCCTGAGGCCAGGACGACTATTTTTTTCTTCATTGGCTGCTTCCCGCTTTAAATTGTGACAAAAATAGGATTTATTGAAAGTCGAAAAGTGAACACAAAGGTTAATTATTCGCTCTACCAACAGGTTATCCAATAAGTGTTTACTATCCAATCGCTTAAAAAGTTATCATGACTATTGTTTTTTATTGCATTAATACCGTTCTTTGCACTGAGTTTAACCAAAAAATACACATATGTCAGACGTACGTTCAAAAGTTGTAAGCATTATTGTTGACAAGCTTGGAGTAGAAGAAAGTGAAGTAACTAATGAGGCAAGCTTCACCAATGATTTAGGTGCAGATTCTCTTGACACTGTAGAGTTGATCATGGAATTTGAAAAAGAATTTAACTTGTCAATTCCTGATGAAGAAGCTGAAAAGATTGAAACTGTAGGTAACGCTGTTGCTTACATCGAAGCTCATCAGTAAAATAAGTTGTTATGGAGTTAAAGCGAGTTGTAGTAACAGGTCTTGGTGCAATAACTCCCATTGGCAATAATGTAAGAGATTATTGGGCAGCATTGCTTGCTGGTGTGAGCGGAGCTGGCCCAATAACCCTTTTCGATGTAACAAACTTTAAAACCAAGTTTGCTTGCGAAGTAAAGGACTTTAATGCACTGGAGTTTTTTGACCGAAAGGAAGTTCGAAAACATGATCGGTATGCGCAATTTGGATTAATTGCTGCTGATCAGGCCATCGAAGATTCCGGTTTGCTTCAGGACGAAAGTCTTGACAAAAACCGGGTTGGGGTTATTTGGGCTTCAGGCATCGGGGGATTAGGCACTTTTTTTGATGAGGTGACTGGTTTTATCAAAGGTGATGGAACTCCCCGGTTTAATCCCTTTTTTATCCCAAAGATGATTGCCGACATTGCTGCCGGTCATATCAGTATTAAGTATGGATTCAGAGGACCAAATTTTGCCACTGTTTCTGCTTGCGCTTCTTCTGCCAATGCTTTGGCGGATGCCCTGATGTATATCCGACTTGGAAAGGCCAATGCTTTTGTTGCCGGAGGTTCTGAAGCGGCAGTAAACGAAACTGGTGTGGGTGGTTTTAATGCCATGCATGCCATTTCAACCCGAAATGAAGATCCCCAAACAGCCTCACGTCCTTTTGATAAAGACCGTGATGGATTTGTAATAGGTGAAGGTGGTGGCGGTATTGTTTTCGAAGAAATGGAACATGCCCTTGCACGCGGCGCCCATATTTATGCAGAAGTTGCCGGAGCAGGTTTGTCGGGTGATGCCTATCACATGACCTCTCCCCATCCCGAAGGTCTGGGTGCCTACCTGTGTATGAAAGCTGCGCTTGAAGATGCAGGAATGCAAACCACTGATATTGATTATGTGAACACCCACGGAACCTCAACCCCCGTTGGAGATATAGTTGAACCAAAGGCCATTGTAAAACTTTTTGGCGATCACGCCTATAAACTGAATATCAACTCAACCAAGTCGATGACAGGTCATTTACTCGGCGGGGCCGGCGTTGTAGAAGCTATTGCCACCGTGCTTTCAGTGAAACACGATATGGTTCCTCCTACCATCAACCATTTTACCGATGATCCTGAGATTGATAATATGTTGAATTTCACTTTTCATAATGCACAACCCCGGGTGGTTCATGCCGCTATAACGAATACTTTCGGATTTGGTGGACACAATGCTTCGATTATCTTTAAGAAATTTGTAAAATAAAGCGGCTGATTTGCTATTAGGCAATAAATTAAGATCGTATTTTTCGTCTGACAGGGCACTCCATCAGGCCATAAGAAATGTTTTTGGGTATTATCCCGGAAACATTTCTTTGTTTAAGCTGGCACTGCGCCATAAATCAGCTTCAAAAAAAATAATACACGGCCTAAAGGTTAACAACGAACGGCTTGAATACCTGGGTGATGCCATTCTGAGCGCCGTGGTAGCCGACTACCTTTTCAGACTGTTTCCGTATAAGGACGAGGGTTTTTTAACCGAGATGCGTTCAAAAATTGTAAGCCGCGTTTCCTTGAATAAGCTTGCTCAAAAACTGGGATTGACCAAATTAATCAGTATTGGCGGTGATCATCAGCAGAAAGGGAAATCAAGCGGGGGTGATGCCTTTGAGGCAGTTGTGGGAGCAATTTATATTGACAAAGGGTATGATTTCACCTACAAAATCCTGGTAAAGAGAATTATCAAAATACATTTCGATATCGACCAGCTCGTCGACACAGAAATCAGCTTTAAAAGCAGCCTTCTGGAATGGGCCCAAAAAGAAAAGCATGAATTATCGTTTCCGGTGCTTAGTGAAATGGGACAAAGAAACGATAAACTATACGTGGTAGCTGTAGAAATCGATGGCGAAATCAAGGCCAGGGCCCATGATTACACGATAAAAGGCGCTGAAAAGCTGGCCGCCGAGAAAGCATGGTATGCAATTATTGGTAACACGATTAAAGCTTAACCTTTCTGTTCAAAACAGGTACTTCATTAAATTATTTTAAGCCATTATATTCACAAGCCTAATTGTGTACCTTTGTGGGTTAAACGCCAATGCCATGCCCCGAAAACATACACTTGCTTACGTTTCACAGGAAGAGTACAGGGTGATAGCGATTATAAGTAGCCTCAAAGACTACCGGTTTACTTTTTTTCTAAATCAGGTTTTGGGGATTGATTTGATTCATTACGATGACATCGCTTATGCCCGGACAGGTGATGTAATGTGCACCTATTCCTGGTTCTGTTTTCATGATGCCCAATTGCATACAAATTACTACCTGATAAGCAATAAACACACCGGAGGTACGTTATTGGCTACAGTGAAAGAGGCTGATTATTTGTTGCTTATAAAAAATATGACCGACCCTGATCGGGTGAAGCAGCTTGTGAGTGACATCAGGACCATTACCAATGTGGTGACAGCTTTTGAAGTTCAACCGCAATCTGTTAAAGACATGAATGCCCTATTGGATACGAATGAAAACCATGAGATGGAACAATTAATGAAGAAATGAACTTCCGGCAAGCGTAAATAAAAGTTATAATAACATGATACCGATACCATCAACGTTTAAAAAGTATTCAGCTTATTTTAATGAACATGACCTGAAGGGTAAAATCAGGTATGTTGCAGGAAAGGCTGGCGCATGGTTGGTATATGATGCCCTCATTCTGTTTTATTTGCTAAAGGATAAAAATGTACCCGCCAGAAACAAGATGGTAATGGTAGCTGCTTTGGGTTATTTTATCCTGCCCGCCGATCTGTTGGCAGACATCATTCCCGTACTGGGTTTTACTGATGACATCGCGTTTTTAAGCTTTGCTGTAAGCACTGTTTCGAGCTATCTGACTCCTGAAATCAAGGAGAAGGCCATGATTGCTTTGGGAGCTTCTCATTCAGGAAAATTGCCTGGTTTGGGGTAGACAGGGGCGAATCAGATTCATAGAAGAAGATGGAGTTTTACCGTATTGTTTATTCCGGACACACATGATTAAATAGTTTAAATTTTAGTAAACCATTGCACGCCAACTTTGCCTATCCTGGTTGTAAGGGGTAGGAATTCATTGTTTTACAAGTTTTTCAATAATCATATAATTCTTCTCGCTCAGTATTTTCGGTATGGATTTTTCAACCCTCGACTCCCTGGTTTTTGGTTGTTTAGGTTGATAAAAATACAAAAGGTATACAAGTTACCTTCCTGATGTCAATTCATCAAAAGCAGTTTTCAGAGCCGGGGTCTTATTCAATTTCTTTTGAAATTTTCCTGGAACAGTGAATTGGAAGTTTTTAATTTAAATGTTCCCTCTTTCTTGGACTTTATCAGTTTTGGCTTACAGTTAAAACCAAAACTTGACAGAAGTTTAACAAGACATATTAACACTTTCTTAAACTATTATATTTGATACTTATAGTCCGTAGACGTATTTACATCTATTCGACACCTTTGTACAAAATTTCTTAACATGGGTGTTGATTATACAAAGGAAGAAAAAAACTTTCTTGAGCGAATCGGTAACAGAATACGAGAGCTTCGTATAAAAGCAGATTTATCGCAAGAGAAATTTGCTTTTGCTTGTAATCTTGACAGAACATATATTGGCTCGGTTGAAAGAGGAGAGAGGAATATTTCTGCACTTAATCTTAGGAAGATAGCTAAAGCATTAAATATTAGCACATCTGATTTGCTAAACATGAATAAGGAACAAGGAATTTAGAACCCCGCCAAAGTCAGTTAATATGCTGACTCATCCTGAAAAACTAGCCGATTATTTCTCGGAAATCATCGGTAAGCCTTTTGTACTTACTGGCAAGACACGGACTGACGGATCAAAAGTGCGAAAGTTAATTGCTTCTGTTTTAGAAAAGCATCCACTTCCTGAGTTAGCTGTAGTCGGACAGTTCGAAATTGTACCTCCAAAAGCTAAAGGAGTGCCAAAAATAGCAAGAGAATTTATCGACACTTATATGGTTACAAGTGGAGATTCATATAATCTTAAAGTTTGGAACAGGCTTCCTGCAAGTCAAATACTTTTAGTTAAATACGAATCAGGAGAGAGCCTTAAATGCACGGATGTACGTTTCGTTTTTGTTAGGATAGATATTCAAAAAAATGTCGTTGCTTCGATAATTATTCTAACGCCTGAATATATTGAACAAAAATTTGGTAGATTTGGAAAACCAACGGTAAAACAACAATTGCTAATTTCTAACAAGGCCAGAAAGGGCATTCTGGAAAGTGAAGAAAAAATACTTTCATTCCCTGATTCAAAAAAGTTATCCTATTACATTCGGCATGATTATTTACCTCCAAACACAGGGATGGTTACAGAGCCGGATATTAAGAATTTATTTTCTATTGCTTTAATAAGAAAATTGGTTGCAAATGAGTTAATAGGCTTACGGCTTGATGCCGCGGCGACAAAAAATCGAGGACAGGCATTAGAAAAGAAAGTTCTTGAACTGCTGGGATACGATGTAAAAGAAAAGGATTTATTATATGGGGCGTTCCCAGATATTAAAAATCAACTTTTAGAAGTCAAAGTTCAGGATACACAAACTGTTGATTTAGGCAGATTCTCACCGGAAAGAGAAGAAATTGTAATTGAATCTTTGAATCTGACAACTTTTGATGTAAGATACCTAATAGCACTAACTAATCCCAAAACAGAGATAATTGAAGGTTTTAATAACTCGTTTTCAGGTTTTTCATCTCCTAAATCTTCCCATTTATCACTAATAAAAATCTTGTCCGCAGTAGATTTTATACCTACTCTTACATTAAAAAAATCTCCAACCCTGTTTTTTGAAGAGGTATCAATTTTAGAAACCCAGTCTGATTCAATAGCTGACAGCATTTCCCATGATGCTGAAGATGAAATTGAATATCTTATGCCCCTGCGGATTTTTTATATCGTTTTGATCCAGTTGTGAAATAACCCATTTTTTTATTATCAAGAATATCATATATGCTACTGGCCGGAGTTAGATCTCCCTTGTAACCATTTAGCTCTTCATAGATTTTGATAAATTTAGCAGGTGATGGAATTTTTTGTTTGTTTTTTCTCCCAATAAAAATAGCCGGCAAAACTGCAGCATCAAATATTTTAGTATCTCCCAAATCTATCAATTCCAATATCTCATAATTTTCAGATAGAAATTTCCTTACGCTTGCCCCACTTTTTGTTGATAAATAACGATTGGATGTTATGACTCCAAGTAAGCCGCCAATTTTAAGGCTTTCTGTCATTGTAATCAAGAACGGATAATATAAGTCAACTCTTCCTTTCAAATTAAATTTTTTTGCAAGTGCTTGTGCCTGCTCTGTTCCAAGTATTTGCGTTCTGACATAAGGTGGGTTAGCAATTACAATATCATAACGTCCATTTACGGCTGATTTTTCTTCTTGAAAAAAATCCAAAGTCCCTTGTGAAGGTGTTATATCTATTGCTTGCAAAAAATCGGCATGAACAAAGTCTGATTTGCCTACTCCAAGCTCAAGCATCCTTTCTTTGGCATATTTTAAATATTGAGCATTTGCATCATAACCTGAAAGCGAAAAGTTAAAACCATTTTCAGTCAATTTATTTCCCATTGATACAAGTAATTCGCCTTCACCACAAGCTGGATCTAATACCTCAAGTATATTTTGATTAGAAGCTTGAACATAAAAAGCAAGCCGATTAGCTAAAAAGAATGATAGCTCAGTTGGAGTGAATGTCGCCCCGGTATTTTTTATTTGTTCTTTTGTAGCCATTAAGCTTTTTGTCTAAAAAATAAAGATACTTAAAATCATCAAAACAGCTGCTTTCAGATGGGAATATTTATTAACATTGAACCTAAAATTCAATTAAAAAATTCATTTGTGCTGGCTAACAGTTGAGAAACAATTTATTTCCCCCTTGAATAGTCTATACCGTTTTCGATGGTTATTCTGAACATTATTGTCGGTGATATGAGGCAGAGGATTTTGCATCCATTGGCACAATCAAGACAATTTACCTATCTAAAAGCTTTAACCTCAAAGACAGACTCTTAAATGTCGGGATCGTTATTTTTCTTGCTCTTTAGTAGTTCGAACAGTATTCAGCTTTCTGGTTATCTGGCTTAACTTTATTTCCAGTTCTCAAGAAAGCTACCGATTTCAAACATTGAACTGCCCAAAGACAGAGCCATAGAGGTATCAAATGTCTTGTCGGCAGACAGGTCCGTTGCAGCGAACGCGATGGAGGTTAAAACTCTTCTTCCTCAGTAAAATTATCGGCTAAATAGTCCAGATCGGAATATTTATCTTCATAATCGTCCCTTGCATCGTCTTTTAAATGACCATTGTCGTCATAGTCATCGTCTTCGCTAATAATTTCTTCGGCTTTTTCGGAAGTCATCCGAACGAGGTAATATATTTCATCTGTTTCGAAAGGCAACGCACTGACAAATTTGCCTTCTTTGTTGGTAAATCGAATCAGATGTTGGCTAAATCCGTAGGGATAAACGAGTTTGATCTGCTCCTGAATTTCCGGGGTCAGTTTCTCAAAATCTTTAATTACCCTGGTTTTATGATCTTTCATTTTGATATAGATTATTACTTTTCAATTCTTAATTTTCGTGTTGAGCGCATTGATTGGTAGAAAAAAATCAATTTAATAGTGTATTTTAACCATTATAAAAGCCAATTCAAATGCTGGTTCCAAGCGGGCTAAATTATTTATTTTTTTATACGTGGTACCCTGTTTAATATTTTTTTTTAATTTTTTATTCTGCTTGCAACCAAACTGATAAACTAGCTACCTTAAATTTTATTGCACAGAGTAGACAATTATAGGTAGGATCGTTTAAATGTGAGCGCTTCACTAAAGACGAAACCCCGGAGCAATAACATCGCCGTATATTCAGGAAGATTTAATTATTGATTGGATTACCTCCGGCTTAAATTGCGATAGCTAAGTTTTTTCCAAAGATGTTCCAGTGGCCCCTGTTCAAATTTTTGCAACCAAAAATAGCTCGTTAAAACTTCCAATAGAAATATTAAAATGGCGAAGATCTCAATTTGTGCCGGGTTCTGCCAACCAAAGAATCCCAGACCCCATCCATAAAATAGAAATCCAAAGAGAATCGATTGCATTAAATAATTGGTAAGCGACATCCTGCCGGGATAGCTAAGAGGTTTAAGGATTAATCGGGACGCTTTGAATGAACACATGAGTAAGATCGCAAGGATGTAACCTGAGGCTAAAAAAAGATTCATTATTTCATATCCAAGCATATACGCAGCAGTAAGAAATTCACTTTCAGGTGAAATAATGGTCATCACCAGGTTTTCATAATACAGGTAAGCCAAACAACCTACTGCAAGAATTACACAGGTTATCCATAACCACACCCTTCTTTGTTGTTCGAATTTCAGGTGCAATTGCAGTCTTGAAGCAACAAATCCAAAAAGTGTGATGCCCATGATTTTTGGAAAATAGTAAATCAGGTTCACCGGAATGAAGGCGGAGTACTCTATTAACCGGAGATTGAGAACAGACAGATAGTTGCCATGGGCATAAACATCCATTGCCTGACCCATGCATTCCGGACAAGTGGATGAAAGAGCATTGGGAAGTGGAATCCATACCGAAATAGTTAACCAGAAAATAACGAAGAAATAAAAGAAAGCGGCCAGGGTGAGCAACATGGTATTTGAAAATTTGCGAAGCGCCAACACAATCATCCCGGCAATGGCATAGGGTATAAGGATATCACCTGCCCATAAAAACAGAACATGAGCCATTCCAAACAACAACAGAAAACCCATTCTCCTGATAAAGAATGCGTAAAAGTGACCCTGTTTGACAGTAAAGCGGTGGTATTGAATCCAGATACCATATCCAAATAAAAAGCTGAACAAAAAAATGAATTTATCAGCGAAAAGACCAATGAATACTTCGTAAAAGTGTACTTGTGAAGGGTCGGGTAGCTGGCTATAGAACCCACCAAAATCAAAAAAAGAAGCGTTAAATCCCAGGATATTGACCATTGCAATCCCCAACAAGGCAAAACCACGAAGAATATCAAGAGAGGCAATCCTGTTTTGAGGCTTTACGGCTGTTATTTCAATGGTCGGGCTTATCATGAACGATCATTTTTATCGTGACGTCGAATGGCGAAAATCAGTTCATCCTCGTACCGGTTATTTTTCCAAATTGTGTGCTCAAGTTTGGCTTCCAGCTTCATTCCGTTTCTTTTTAGCACCAGCTGTGATGCCACGTTCGATCCAAAAGGACGGGCAAATATCCGGTCAATGTCCCAGGTGGCAAAACCATACTCAATTATTTCAGGTCTCGCTTAGAAAGAATGGTGATAATCATCGTGAGATAAAAAACCAACCAACCACTTGCAATGGCTATGGTTTTAAGCGGAATATTGTCCTGGATTTCCATAAAAACATACCTGCCAAAAGGAACGGTAATCAGGTTGTTGAGCGATTGAATCGGAAAGAAAGCTACCAGCCCTGACCAAAAGCTGTCTCTAAAATAGGGGGCGTTGGTTAAAATGGCACTGGCCACCGGCTCAAACATCATGGTATACAGAAATAACACCACGATAACAAAACCTGCTTTTTTGATGATAAGCGATAACAAAAAGGCCAGCGAACAATAAACAATGATATCGAAAAAGTAAGCGCCTAAAAATTCCAGTTCGTCAAAAATAAAGCGTGCTTCCCATACATGCGAGTATATTGTGCCGGTAATCATTCCCGTGAAAAATAAAAATAAGGTACTGATACCCGCCAGAACAATAATAAAAATGAGTTTACTGAGGAGGTATTTTTTTTTACTGATACCATCCACAATATTCTGTCGCAACGTGTTGTATGTGATATCGTTGTTCACGGAGATAATGACCACAAAAGCCAGCAGGATTTTAACAAAACTACCCAGGTAGGTCATGTTTTGCCAGATGTCGGGGAAATCATAAATGGGTACGATGGTGGGATCGATGCCATTAAAATCAGCACCCAGGCTTTTAAGCCATTCAAGAAAAAACACCCCGCCTGCGGCAATAATAGTCAGTGCCAACAAGTACATGCCCAATAAAATCCAGAATACACGGTAGTTTCTGATTTTTAACCATTCAAGTTTAATTGCATCAATCATGTTCTTTGAGGATTTTAAGAAATTCTTTTTCCAGCGTATTGGTCTGGGTGAGCAGTCTTTTAAGGGTGACATGGTTGGCAAAACAATGGCTGTTGATTTCGTGGGAAGTAAATCCGGGTTTAAGGGTTACCAGCAAGGCACCGTTGCCATTGGCTTTTATTTCTTCGGTGCCTGCAAAATCATACAGGATATTCGTGAGCTGATCCTGGTCGAAATCTGCTGATATTTCTACTTTGTTCAGTTCTTCCAGGGTTTCTTTTACCAGACCTTCATGTATTTTCACCCCTTTGCGCAGCACACAGAAATGAGTGCATACTTTTTGTACTTCATCGAGCAAATGGCTGGCCATGATGATGGTTTTACCCTGTTGGGCTACCCGGGTAATGAGGTCCCTGACTTCGGCAATTCCTTCAGGGTCAAGTCCGTTGGTGGGTTCATCCAGGATGAGCACCGGTGGATTGCTGAGTAACGCGGATGCAATGCTGAGTCGTTGTTTCATTCCCAGGCTGTAGGTCTTAAATTTGTCGTTTCTACGTTCGTACAGGTTCACCTGTTTCAGTACCTCCTCAATATTTGAGGTTCCGCATTGTTTGATGTGTGCCGTGATTTTCAGGTTTTGAACTGCGGTGAGGTAGGGATAGAAACAGGGCGATTCGAGGATGGAGCCTATTTTTTTTCTGGCCTCTTCGTTGGGTGTGTTGTTAAACCAACTATAATGACCATCGGTTGGGGCCACGACATCGAGAATCATGCCCAAAGTGGTGGTTTTTCCACTTCCGTTGGGGCCAAGTATCCCAAAAATCTGTCCGCTTTCGATGGTCAGCGACAGTTTATTAACGGCAGTTAAACGACCAAATTTCTTGGTCAGGTTGTTAATCGTGAGGGTTGTGGCCACTTTGTTGGGATTTTATTTGAAAGATATTAATCAGGTCGCCTTTTTGCAGATTTTGGATCAACGTTGGAATTTTGCTCCATTCTACTTGCCCGCTCAGGTAAAAGGCTTGCATTTGATCTTCCTGCTGAAAGATGCCTACATAGTTTCCTCCCTGGTTTTTTTCGCGACCATAAAGAAAAAACTGGTTCTTCCCGCCATACATAGCAGCAAATTCCTCATACCCTGATGCCTGGTAACCTTGCAACATTTTCAGGTATGATTTATCCGCGACAGCGGTGGAGTCGAGTGTGTAAATCACCAGTTTTTCGATGTTGTTCACCACCTGATAGAAGTTGGGGTTTCGGGTGGGATCGAGCATACGAAGTGTGCTGGGATAAAGGCAATAAGTGCGTGTTTTGGTCGAATCGGCATATTCCTTAATGGATTCTTGTTGCGCCCAAAGGGGTTGAATCAACCCCGTCAGGAACAACAGAAATATGATTTTGTAACTACTCATGGTGCATTCTGCCAAGGTTCTCAAGTCCTTCTACTTTCATTTGTTGTGCGATCTTTGAAATGTTCTTTAAATCAATTTCGCCATACAGGCTTAAAAGTACAAATTTATTTCCACCACCAACTACCATGATCAGTTCTTCGATAATGCCTTTGTTTTCTTTTATCGAGAACAACATACTTTGATCCGGATCGCTTACGGTCATAAGTTCATCATAACCCGCTTTCCCGACATCCGCAATCGCTTTTTTGTAAAGTTGCATCGCATCAGGAAGGCTGTCGGCCATCACAATTTTCAACCCTTTCAATTTGCTTACAGCCGTCATAAATTCCTTTTCAGATTCACTGCCGGCTTCCATCTCGGTAAACATCGAGAACATTTTACTGCTGACAGAAACTTTGGTGAAGTTGTCGTTGTCGGCATATTGATTAAAGTAAGAAGTAATTACGTTTCCCTGTGCAAAAACTCCGACTGCAAGAAACGCGAACGTGATGATTAAGATTGATTTTTTCATGTTTTTAGTTTTATTAATAGTTTAAGTATGTTATTTATTGTTGTCTCCGCTTAAAATCTCCTTTGGTTTGTTTAGCTGTTGTAGTTGGATGGTTGAATAATTTTTTCCTTCGTTTAATCCATCGGAGACCATCATCAGGGCCTGGCGTGTTATTTCGAACGCTTTATCCGGATCGTTAACATTGTAGGCCGCTTGGGTATAGTTATAGCGAAAAAGCCCACTCACAACCACAATACCAATGATTAGCGATGCTGCAACTGTGTACCACATCCTGCGAATCTGTTTGCCGGGGTGTTGAAACGCAAATTCGGGTTTTTGATGTTTTAAATTCGAAATAGCTTCAAAGTAATGTGTTTGATCTGATGAATCAGGGTCCGAAGACATGAGTTCTTTCAAGAGTTTTTCTTCTTCCGGGGTGGTTTCGGCCCGCCAGTACTTTTCGAGTAATTGATTAGTTCGCGAGTCCATATGCATCTATTTTAGTGATTTGGTCTTTGATTTTTACCCTGGTTCTGAAGAGTGAAATCTTTACCTCCGAGAGAGTTAACGAAAGAATGTCGGCGATTTCCTGGTATGACAGTTCTTCCACTTCACGCAAGTGAAACACTTCGCGGTGTTTTGGCGGAAGATCATTGATAATCCGGCTTAACCACCTCTGGCGATCGCTTGTCAGCAGACCTTCATCGGTTTGTTGGGTGTCGGCCTGTTCCATCGGAGGCACATTGAGTAAACTGAATCGGTTTACCTTCACCCAGTCGTAGCATTGGTTACGGGTGATGCGCATGGCCCAGGATTCGGGATTGTCGATGGTTGCAATCATGTGTCTTTTTTTCCAGATTTTCATTAAACATTCCTGTACCACATCGTGTGCATTGTCGGGCGTTTTAAGTATCGACAGCGCGTATCGGTACATTTTATTTTGTACCGGAATGATGTGTGTATCGAAAAGTTCTTTTGACATATTTGCAAGGAGACGACAGGAATAGAACAAAGTTACAAAGTTGGTGTTTTTTTATTGATGATTTCCGGATTGGATAGAAAGAGATCGTGATGACCCCTGATGGATGAAAACATGATAGTTAATACCCCATGCACCCTTTTTCCCTTTTTTCTTGTCATGCAGGGGCATGAGGCTCAGAACGGTATAAGTAGTAAGATTGAATATTGTATCTTTGCCACTTTAACATTTCATTAACAGAGGTAGAATGAATTATGGTGTTCCTTCGCAAAATCTCTTATTACTAAGTTGAGTAATAGGCACTCCACCAGCTAGCTAATGAAAGCAAGAAGTCGCCTTTTGCCTGTTAGTCAAGATTAACTAAATAACTTAACTATTAAACATGAAAATACAATTTACAACCATGATGCTGATGCTACTGGCATTGGGTGGTTTTACCTTAAATCTGCCCGGTCAGGAAATTCATCCTGAAAAAGTAACTAAGGCAGTACATTTTGATATGTCAAGACCTTTGGGACAAGTGGATCCCATCCCCATGGGTGTTCGCAAAAGAGCTTGGAAAGAGAAAGTGGTTCCCAATAAGCTTCACCTGACAAATGAACTGGAGAACACACCACTTCCTACCGGACCAGACCCTGTTTTACAGGATGAAACACGTTGGTTTTCGGGAACACCACAGGTAAATCAAAACTTTAGCGGAATTACCAACACTTACGGGGTGGCTCCCCCCGACACCGATGGCGATGTAGGAACTGACCATTATTTCCAGATGGTAAACAGCGGATTCGCCATTTGGGACAAACAGGGAAATCTCATGTATGGCCCTGCCGATAACATCACGTTGTGGGATGGTTTTCCCGGACCCTGGTCGAGTACAAATGATGGAGACCCGATTGTATTGTATGATGAATACAGCGACCGATGGATTGCCACGCAATTTTCACTTCCAAATTATCCATCCGGACCGTTTTATGAACTGGTGGCTGTTTCCGAAACAGGTGATCCATTGGGTGCCTGGTATCGTTATGCTTTTGAGTTTGATGCCATGCCCGACTATCCAAAATTTGGTGTTTGGCCCGATGGTTACTATTTTACCACCAATTTATTTAGCAATGGCGGGTTTTCAGGAGGTGGTATCAGCATCTTAGATCGCGATGCCATGCTGGCAGGCGATCCTGATGCACAAATGATCTTTTTTGTAATCGGCACTAACTGGTCGAGCCACAGCAGTTTTTTACCGGCTGATGCCGATGGTGAGATGCTTCCTCCCGAAGGATCACCCTCCTACATGGTTAACATGGGAAACAATGTACTACGTGTTTACGAGGTAGATGTTGATTGGGTTAACACCACCAATTCTTTTATTCTACAGGTGAATACATTACCAACACAGCCGTTTTCGACCAATGGACTTAATATACAGCAACCAGGTACGAGCCAGTCGTTGAGCACTTTGGCCGGAAGACTGATGTATCGGTTGCAGTACCGCAATTTTGGCGATTATCAGGTGATGGTGACCAATCACACCGTGAATGCCGGAAATGGGAAGGCCGGAGTAAGATGGTACGAATTACGCAACTATGGCAGTGGCTGGTCAATTTACCAACAAGGAACCTTTGCCCCTGCCGATGGTGAAAATCGGTGGATGGCATCGGTGGCCATGAACCAGGGTGGCGATATCGCCGTTGGATATTCCGTGTCGAGTGCTACTACTTATCCCTCCATTCGCATCGCGGGCCAATCTTCCGGCGCTCCTGCCGGATTGGGTATACTGGATATTGACGAGGTGTCTATTTTTGACGGTACCAAATCTCAATCAGGTGTAGACAGGTGGGGCGATTATTCCATGATGTCGATTGATCCTACGGATGGAAATTCATTTTGGTACACCACTGAATATTCAAACGGTGGCTGGGGATGGAAGACCCAAATTGCAAGTGTTTCGTTTGCAGCTCAACCCGTATGTGATTTCGAGTCGGATGAAACCCTGATTCCCGTTGGAGAAACGGTTAACTTTACCGACCTCACCGAAGGTATCCCAACCCATTGGAACTGGACCTTTGATGGGGGTATTCCTTCAAACTCTACTGAAGAAACCCCCCAAAACATTCAATACAATACCGAAGGTGTTTATCCCGTTAAGCTCGTGGCTTACAATGCCATCGGTATCGATAGCATTACCAAAGAATCATTCATAACGGTGAGCGCAACCATATTGCCACTGGTAGACTTTGTTGCCGATAAAAAGGCCATTTGTTTAGGCGAGTCGGTACAATTTACTGACTTAACGCAATACAGTCCCAATCAGTGGAGTTGGGAATTTGTCCCTACAGATATTACCTATGTGAATGGAACCAGCGCCAACAGTCAAAATCCGGAAGTCGTATTTAATTTATCCGGCGATTATCAGGTAACGCTTACCGCTAACAACCTCAATGGCAGCTCAACCACTACAAAGGACGACATGATTAAAGCGGGAGGGAACACTCCTTATTTTCTGGAAGATTTTGAGACAGATGGTGTGAAAGCCAACGAATGGGCCATCGAAAACCCAGACGATGGCGTTACCTGGGAAGTGTTTGAAACCGAAGGCACTACACCGGGAAATCATTCTGTGGGCATTAATTTCAGAGAATATTTCGCCATTGGGCAGCGCGACTTTTTAATCTCGCCACCTTTTAATTTAGCCAATACCTCTACTCCTTCACTAGAGTTTCAATATGCCTATGCTCAATACTATGCCGAGGCAGGCGACTCATTGATCGTTTCGGTTTCTGCCGATTGTGGCACTACATGGAACCGCATTTATGCCAATGCCGAAAATGGAACCGGAAATTTTGCCACGCACGAATTAACCACCGATGATTGGTGGCCGGCGGTGGCTTCTGACTGGTGTCTGGAAGGATGGGGAGCAAGTTGTATTACCCTTGATTTGTCGGCATTTGCCGGAAACGACCAGGTACGTATTCGATTCGAAACCTTTAGTTTTGCAGGTCATCCTATATTTATCGACAATATTGCTGTAAGCAGCCTGGTTGGAATACCCGGAAACTCGTTGGGATTAAGCAAAATGAGGGTTTACCCCAATCCGTCCGATGGAAATTTCCATGTTTCTCTGCCGGAAGGTCATCAATTCGATAAAATTCAGGTGATGAACAACCTGGGGCAAATTGTAAAAGAAATACCGGTACCTGCAAACACTGAAACATGGGTGGTGAACCGTGAAATTACCTGGCAACCAGGAATTTACTTTTTAAAAGGAATTGGACAGGCCAACAGTGAAACACTTAAGTTGATTATTTACTAAATGTGTTTATTGCAATAATCCGAAAGTGGATATTATTCATTTGGTAGTTGGAAATTGTTTACAAACCGGATGAATTATATCCACTTTTTGTATGCTGAATAAGCAGATTATTTACCTTTGCACCTCATTTATCCAATTGAATAAATGTGTCTTATATTATTAACAGGATCAAAATCATGAAAAAAGTTATTACCACATTTTTAATTTGCACCTTGCTTCTTTTCATTCCGATGACGGGTATGTTTGGTCAAAGCATTCATCCAACAAAAATTGCTAAAGCCGCTTATTTCGATAAGTCACCGGCTTTGCGCGATGTTCAACCAATTCCACTCGGCCAAATTGAGCGCACTTGGAAGGACAAAAAAATCCCCAACATATTCGATTTCGGCAAATTCAACCAGAAGGCTTCCTGGGTAAAAGGAGAAGACCCTGCCTTGCAGAAACAACAAGGAAACCCAATGAGTGCAAATGCAGTAATTGATGTCAATGTCGCCGGCATTACCAATATTTATGGTGTTGCTCCTCCTGATACTGATGGGGATGTTGGACCAAACGAATTTTTCCAAATGGTTAACAACGGCTTCGCCATTTACAACAAATCCGGGGTTAAGACTTATGGCCCGGCGGATAATATTACCCTTTGGAGTGGTTTCCCGGGTCCGTGGTCGAACACCAATGATGGCGACCCGGTGGTGTTATACGATGAATATTCCGACAGGTGGATTGCCACTCAATTTTCACTTCCCAATTACCCAAATGGTCCTTTCTATGAATTGGTAGCTGTTTCTGAAACCGGCGACCCGCTGGGTGCCTGGTATCGTTACGCGTTTCAATTTGACAACATGCCCGACTATCCCAAGTTTGGCATTTGGCCTGATGGTTATTATTTTACCAGCAACCAGTTTGATAGTGGTAACTGGGCCGGAGCAGGCATTAGCATCCTCGATCGGGATGCAATGTTGATAGGGGATCCTGATGCTCAAATGTTATTTTTTGAAATGGGCACTAGCAACGGAAGCCTGCTTCCTTCTGACGCAGATGGATCAATGCAACCTCCCACAGGAGCTCCTTGTTACTTTGTGTCGATTGCAGGCGCTTCGCTAAAGATGTGGTCGGCAACCGTTGACTGGAACAATGTGAACACCACCACTGTTGATTATCTTGGCTATATTCCTGTTGATCCCTATTCGAGCAATAACATCAATATTTCGCAACCAGGAACCTCCCAAAAACTGGATGACCTGGCCGACAGATTGATGTACCGTTTGCAATACCGCAATTTCGGCGATTATGAAGTTATGCTGACCAATCATACTGTTAATGCCACCGGAAGTGGTCAAGCTGGTGTTCGCTGGTATGAATTAAGAAAATATGATGCCGATTGGGAACTCTATCAGCAAGGAACTTTTGCTCCTACAGATGGTGCCTCGAGGTGGATGGGGAGTATAGCCATGAACGACCTGGGCGACATTGCCATTGGATATTCTGTTTCGTCTTCCACTCTGTTTCCCTCTATCCGCATTGCGGGCCAATCTGCCGGAGCACCCATGGGACTTGGTGTGCTGGACATTGATGAAATCAGCATTAAAGAAGGAACCAAATCGCAGACCGGTATAAATCGCTGGGGCGACTATTCAGCTATGACCGTTGACCCGGCAGACGGGTTGACATTTTGGTATACTCAACAGTATTCCAATGGTGGTTGGAACTGGCGGACTCAAATTACAGCTGTTAATTTCGCTCAGGCTCCTGCCCCTGATTTTATTGCCGACAATGTATTGATCCCGGTAGGGGAAACAGTTAACTTTTTCGATCAAAGCCTGAACCTTCCAACCGAATGGGCATGGACTTTTAGTGGTGGTCAGCCTGACGCCTCCACCGAAAGAAACCCGGAAAACATACTTTACGCTACTGAAGGGAGTTTTACCGTTGAATTGACTGCAACCAATGATATTGGAAGTAATACCGTGGTTAAGGAAGCCTACATCACCACCAGCTCAACCATTTTACCTGAAGTAGACTTTGAAATCAGTGCAATAGATGGCTGTACTTCAGATACCATTTCAATCACCGATTTAACACAATATCTCCCACGGCAGTGGAATTGGGAGTTTAATCCTTCAACGGTTACTTTTGTAAATGGTACCGGATCCTCAAGTCAAAATCCTGAGGTAGTATTCGATCAGCCCGGAGCTTACTCTATTACCCTGACTGCCACCAACCTGAATGGTTCTTCTTCACTCGAAAAGCCCGAATTGTTTACTGCCGGGGGAATGGCACCCTATTTTATTGAAACATTTGAAGACGGACTTGCTCAAAACAACTGGACTGTTGAAAAGTCGACCAGTGAGTTTACCTGGGAAATTAAGCAAATCGGTGGAACGACACCAGGAAACAGGGCAGCGGGTATTTTGTTGCGCGACAAACCGGAAGGTGAACGTGACCGGCTGATTTCACCCGCGTTCAATCTATCGGGATTGTCGAGTGCCTCACTCGAGTTTCAATATGCTTACGCACAACGCAACAACCGATTATACGATTCTTTGATCGTTTATATTTCGCCAGATTGCGGCAACTCGTGGACCAGAATATTTGCAGGCGGAGAAGATGGTACAGGGAATTTTGCAACTCATGAACTAACTTCTGGTTTTTGGCCTGAAACGGCTGACGACTGGTGTATTTCTGGTTGGGGTGCGCAATGTGTCAACGTGGATTTAACTGCCTGGGCCGGCAACTCAGATGTAAAACTGGCTTTTGAATCGTTCAGTGATCTGGGAAACCCTTTGTTTATTGATAACATTGCCGTTAGCCAATACCTCAGTGTTGATGAAATCAACAGCAATGCCATCAAGGTATACCCCAATCCCACCAACGGATCGCTTCAGGTCATGATAGGAGATTCTCCATACACACAAATTCAACTTCTGAATCAGTATGGGCAAGTGGTTTATCAAACCCGGGTGGATAAAAAATCTGCTACCGTCATTATTCCTGATCTGGGATTAAGCACCGGAATGTATTTTGTAGTAGCCAGGGGTGCACAGGGTATGAGTACCGTGAAACTGATAGCTTATTAGACACTTACATCAATCCTACTGAAAAGAGCGACCGGTTTATCTGGCCGCTCTTTTTGTTAGATTCAACCTCAACACATCGCGGTGCTGCGCAACTCAGAGAGTCCAATATATTTTGATTCGTTAGTATTTGTCATTTCTTGTGACTCCAAAAGGAATTCTCAAATTAAATGAAATATTTCTACCCGGATTGTATAAGTTTACTTCTTTTAATGTCGATAAATGGTCAATGTATTTTTTGTCGAATAGATTATTTGCACTAATGCTTAATGAAATAAATTGATCTTTAATTTGGATATTTCCTCCAATGCTTAAATCAATCAGTGTGTAACCCGCCGTTGTTGTTTCATCAGGTGCAGCGTTGTTTTGATCAAATGCAGTGAGGGAGTTTACTGAAACGAATGCCTTTTTAAAAAACAGCAACTGTTCTTTTTCACTCCTTAATTCGAAACGCAATTTATGAGCCGGCACAAACGGCAGGTAGTCGCCATTCTGTTGTTTACCAACTACGGATGAATAGGTGGTTTCAAAATGCAACCATTTTAATGATTTGGGATGAACATGTAAACCTGCTTCGCCTCCAAATAAAGTAGAATTCGCCTGTTTATATTTGAATATATCAATCCCCGAAGCCGTAGTGTCGCCGGTTGGTGAAATATAGATGTAATTATTGACAATGTTGTAGTACCCCGCAATGTCAAAAGTGATATTATCTATATGGTAATGAAGGCTCAGATCCGTTTCATAGGCATTTTCGGGAACAAGATTTTTGTCGCCGATTTCGTAACGCAATTCGTGTTGACCGTTTGATGTAAGTTCAGCCAGGTTAGGAGTTCGGTATGCTGCGGCAAAGTTTGTTCTAATCAACAGTTTTTCTGATAAGTGATAAGTAGCTCCAAACGACCCACTAAAGCTACCAAAGGACTTGTCGAGTGGCGCACGATAAGTCATTGAATCTGTTGCTGATCCAACTGCCCGGGTGTAAATCGATTTATAATCATAACGAATGCCCGTTTGGAGTTTTAATTTTTTGAAGAAAGTGTATTGTAACAAACCAAAAGCAGAATAATTATTTGTCGTAGCATCAGGTAATAATTTAGTTTCTCTGTTGTTCAGATTTGTATTTGTTTGATTATAACCCTGAAAACCAATGATGTATTCTGAGTTTTCCTTCGATGACAAAAGTAGTTTGGCTTCATAAGTTAATGTTGCAAGTTCCATTTGTAATTCATATACACCAACATCGCCAAAATGAACTAATTCCGTATTCTGAAATGCTGAATTAATGTCAAGTTTAAATGGACCTAAATACAACTTGTTTTGAGAGGAAAATAAATGAGTATTCAATTCCTGATACCACATCTTATTTTCTCTTCCCCTTTTTGTGATGGCTTCAATTGCTTCGTCTTCAACCAATCCAAGTTTTTGATTGTTGAAGTCATAAAACAATTTGAAAGTGCCAACTTTATCTGTAAATCCGGCATTTACCTTCATTGACTTTTCGTTGAAACGTGAGTTTGGAACAAAAGCGCCTCCTCCCAGAAGAAAATCGGAATTTGTTTTTTGACCAACTCTTAATCCTCCGAAGAACTTTCCTGAGGCTCCTTTTATGCCTAAATTATTGGTCATACCCAGCGTGTTTGAATAAAGATGCAAATTGTAATCGCCAATAATACTGCCAATCGGAGCAGGTTTTTCCTTTATAAAATTAATTACGCCACCAATGGCATCCGAACCATAAAGCAATGATGCTGGCCCTTTGATGATTTCGACATGATCAATACCAAATTCGTCAATCCCGAGAGGATGATGACTCGAATACTGGTAATTCTCAAAACGTACTCCATTATTTAATACTAAAATGTCATTCATCGACAGCCCACGAATTACAGGCTTCGAAACGCCACTTCCTTTCGAAATCATGTCAACACCAGGCACCTTTGTAAGCATTTCAGTAAAATTTGGGGTATTCGTAATTTTTAGCGGATCGAGTTTGAGTATTTCAATCTTTACAATATTTTCATGTTGTGTTGAGTTGTATCCACCGGAAACAACTATTTCTTCCATTTCTATTGCTATTTGTCGTAATGAGATATTCAATTCCAAACTTTCTCCATTTAGCACAACGGTTTCAATATGATTGGTGTATCCAAGGGTCGAGAATTGAATTTTAATTTTGCCACTCGGCAAATTTGATAAAGCATAAGTTCCATTGGTATTTGAAACGGTACCCTTATTCATGTCATGAATAAAAATGCTTGCTCCGATCAACGGTAGTTTGTCCTGGTCGGTAATTTTTCCTGTTATTTTATTTTGCGCATTGGATGTATGATATGACATTACCACCATGCAAATGGTCAATATTTCTTTCATTTTATTACGTTTTAATTGGTAGGCAAAATTTTATTCAACACCAAAAAAGGTGTGTGTAATTAAATTTGACCAGATGGTGGTGCACGTAATAAAAATGAATATTTGGAGAGTGTAGAATAATTAACAGACTTGTAATGATTGCAATATTTGGCCAGGGGTTGTTTTTTCTGTATAATGATATTTTCTAAGTCTGAAGAAAAAACAGAGAATTCAAAATTACAAACAGCACATTTTTCCTGAAATGCTTGGTAATGCATCCCGTTCTCTGACTTGTATTCAAAGCGTTTATGATGATGCATAAGCTTAACCAGTGATGGTAAAAGAAATACCAACAAGAGTAATAAGGAGGCATTATGTTTCAAGTTTCCAATCATCAAACTATTTGATCCATTGTGTCGGTTTTTAAAAAAGCATGGTCGTTATATGAATGATACTATGGGGAGACGGGTTTTGTCACCATTAGATGACGCAAACGCTGACGCGAACAGATTATTGCAAAACCAACTACTCTCCAATGTTATAAACATGATAATGAACCTGACTTTCAGGCAGGCGAGCTAAATACGCATTCACGGATAATTTTTGCAAAAGTAGCGGATTCTTTATAAGGGTTTATTCCTATTATATCCAATGTGGCTTTATATTGATGCATCATGGTTGGTCTATCATTTTACGGTTGTACTTAGCCTTGTGCATAACACGTGTTGGCTACCCGTGTATTTTTCAGTTTAATCTTTTTTCAATTTGTATTTAATTCCGAGATTAAAATTCAACCATCTGATAAAAGTCGGAGAATGTCCTCCTGTCATTCCAAATTTTTCATAATAAATAAATTCAGGATGGAAGGATGAAGAAACCGACATTCTTTCTGTTATTATTTCTTTTAACTCGAACTCCAATAAAACCCCAAAACTATACTAAAAACGGGATAAATTGTCGCATTTCTCACACACCAGAAATATCATGTGGGCTTTATTCACAATTCGTTGTTAAAACATTAATGTTATAAGAGTTAGAAGAAAAAAGAAGCATATCAATTTTGGTTCGTCCAAAAATCAAAAAGATATGCTTCAATTAAAAATCAGCGATGCCGAAATTCAACGACTAAATTATGAAAGATATTATTATCCATGCCCAGTTGTTCAAAAAAGAATTCATGCAGTTTATTATAAAACCTTTGGTATGTCCAACAAGGAAATAGAAAAATTAACTGGTCTAAACAGGGAAATAGTAGGGGACTGGTTATGTATCTATCTCGCGGGTGGATTTGAATCACTTTGTCAATTTAATTACGGGACCAATAAAAGCGCATTGGAAAATCAAGCAGAGAGCATATTATCTGGCTTTACAGAACGACCACCCATCAATGCCAAAGAAGCAAAAGCACGTATTGAAGCCCTAACGGTAATTAGCCGTAGTCCAACACAGATGCGCTCATTTATGAAATATCATGGATTTCGTTACATCAAAACATGACATATATCGGCAAAAGCAGATACTGCAAAGCAACAGCAATGGGTAAGGGATACATTAGAACCAGCTATTGAAGAAGCACAAAAAGGAGAATGTCAGTTGTTATTTGATGCTGCACATTTCATTTTAGAGCCTTTTATTTGTGCCTTGTGGTGCGTCACACGATTGTTTATCAAAGCATCTGCTGGGCGCAACAGAATCAATGTTTTGGGAGTTGTAAACGCTATTACAAAAGAAATACTTACCCTCAATAACACCTCCTATATCACCGCAGAAACTATCATAATCTTTTTTAAAAAACTTAGAGTACATTATGGGAACTCACCTTTGAAAATCGTTTTGGACAACGCACGTTACCAACATTGCGCACTCGTTGAAACTGCGGCAAAATCATTAGATATTACCCTTTTATTTTTACCTTCTTATTCTCCGAATCTAAACATTATAGAACGCTTATGGAAGTTTACCAAGAAAAAAATACTATATGCTAAATACTATGAAACGCCTGCTAAATTTCATGATGCTATAACAGATTTTCTTCAAACAATTAGCCAAAAACATAATGATGATTTGAAAAATCTATTGACCTTGAAATTTCAGCCCTTTAAACATCAAAATGCGTTTATTTACCCCGTTTAAAGTATAAATGCAAAACAGGTGTATATTATTATACCCAAGAAGCATTGCTACCAATCCACATCCTGTTTCTTGTATTCGCGCATTCGTTTGGTGGGCTCGATAATGGGATAGCCGTCCCACAGCTGATCAGTAAACTGATCCACATAAACTACCTTCATAAATCGGGGTTGCCGGTATTGATTAAATTGAGATTCTGAAATCGCCTGATGTTCCAAAAATAAAGCTTCGACTGATGCCTGGGTTTTTACAGCCAGATTCATATTCACCTTAATTTCGTTGAGGGTTTTATCAGCCAACCACCGTTTTTTCTTCTTGATAAGGGCAATATTCCTGTCAAGGCTAAAGTATGCACCCGATATTTTTGAAAAATATTTTAGCTGGTAAGAATCATCCTGTTTTTCGAAATAAATGGAAGCCTTAAAATAATCTTCGGTATAGCCGATTCCAAAAAGTTGGAAGTCACGACCCGTTTTTCCTTCAGCATATTCATAATCGGCCCTGATCAATGCGTAAGTGGTGGTTGAAACATACACCCTTCCGATATACTCACCCCCGCTTTTCGGAACAAAATCGATGATGTACACATCTTCACCATTCACATGACTTCCTCCCAACAGATCGTATTGATATTTACGGGTATCATACAGGAATTCCCATTCCCTGGTGTCGTTGATGGAAGCATACTTAAGCCAGTACCTGATGTTGGAAGCATAATATTTTACATTGGTACTGTCTTTCCCGGGTTTTGTTTCTGCCAGCGTATCACCATCCGGGTCTTTTTCAATATCAAGCTTTTGACTCAGAATGCCCGTTTTTACCTTCCAGTATTCTTCGTCCTGCGTTTCATTAAATAGATTTTCAAATATCTTACCAAACTGATCCAGTTCTGCAATTTCAATTTCCTTCAACGAAACCGTTCTTAATGGATTTACCTTAAGGCTATCGGTGTGATCAGAAAGAAAATACAGATCGCCGAGCATGTCGGTGTATGAAGTGAGGTGTCGGGGAATCTTAACCAGGGTGTTTTGAATCATTTGCTCATCCAATTGAGAAATGGAATTCTTTTTAAGATCGGTGGACAATTCTTCGATGTCGCTGACATCTCTTTTTCGTATAAAAACCTGATTTTTAGATCCAATTATTTTGTAATTGGCCGCTTTATTCTCCACCACTTTCTTAATTATGGTCTTTGCATCGGGAGGATTCCCATAAACAAAGGTCTCATTCAGATTGATTAAAGCCTCCTTTAAATAAACCGTAAATACACTATCCAAATCACCAACAAGATATTTTTTGGTCTCGTAACCAATGTACTGAAAACTAATGGTGTCAGTATCATACAGATCGGATCTCTTCAGATAGAAATCTCCACTTTCGTTGCTCACCGATCCTATATATTTGTGCAAAACGATAATATTGGCGTATGGCAGAGGTTCGTTGGTTTTTTCATCGTAAATCACACCACGCAAGGTTGCGTGATTTTGGCCCATGGCGGTGAACATGGCCAACAGGGTTAGTAAAAGTAGTAGGGTAGATTTTTTCATGTTGCTATGACTCATTAAACCATGATTTTGTTACAGTAAAAATTTGAAAATCTCAAACAACGTTGACGATTTTCAAAAATAGATTAAAAGAAAGGCGTTTGATTTGTTTTTAAAAATTGTTAAGAAAATAATTCCGTCCAATGAATCAAAGAAAAGCTAAGACTTAATTTGTTTCCTTACATTTAACTTTTGATTAAGAGAAGATGTGATTTCTCATCCGGCATTGTGAATAATAGACTGAACAATTACCAATAAACTACAATTTGTTGGTGGTCAAATTTCCATTGATTTTAATTAACAACTAAACTCCTTATGTTTTTTAAAGTATCTGGTTGTTTTTGGTAGTTTTCAGGGGTATGCATTACATATAATAAGGTAAATCCGACTATAGATGAAATAAAGGAACTTGTTTGCGAGTAGAATAAATGATCTTTGATTTGGTTTTTGCAATTGTTTTCTCAAATGGCCTGATTTGGCAAGATAATTGTATTTTCTGATGTTTTACAACAACCTTTAAACATACAAATTCAATTAAACAACACTCAAAAATCTTAATCTCATGAAAAAATCCCAAAAATCCATTGGCTTTTTCCTGTTGTCTTTTTTCCTTACAGGCTTATTGACAAACAGTTCGCAGGCACAAACAAACTTTAATCTGGCGGATTATAAAAATCCGGATTATCAATGGCGCGCTCTCGATTTCCAGTTGGGGCTGAACGGTTCGAATGCATTTAGTAAGCTTGCTAATGAAAATAATGGAATCAATAAAAATTACAATAATTTATTTAACAGCGACTTATACTCCAGATACTATTCATTAAAAAATTCGGCACATTACCAGGGAGTAAAATCGTATTCGCTCAGGTATAGAGCAAATGGCTCCAATAGCAAGACAGATACAGATTATGAAAACAACACTGCCCTGAGCTCATCTAATAAATCGAATAGCCAGGGTTTGGAGCTTGCTGCCCATTCAATTAATCGGTTTTATAACAACAACAAACGATTTTTTGAGGTAGATTTAGATTTTAATGGCGTCTTTGGAAATGAAGTGAGGAAAAACGAGACTGATGAAGAGTTTTTTCCGTTTCTATTCAAAGAAAAAAACAAAGATTATCATGCATCGGTATCAATGCCATTGTTAGTTGGGACAGGAAGAATAGAAGAGGTGGCAAATGCCCGACTGGCTGTTTATATTCTCGACGATCTGCAGAAAGCTGGAGATTTATCAAAACCATATAACAATGAGGAGGTATTGGCTTTTGCACGTGCTATCACCCAAATCAAAAATCAGCGGTTTTTCGACAGCCGCATCCGCAAGATTGATGAAATAACAGCCATTGATTCCTTTTTGATAGTAAATGGATTGAAAGCCAAATCGAATGCCAGCTATTATACACTACTCTACGACAACTGGGATAATTCGGCTGGGCCTTCACGTTCTGCCGGCAACCGTTTTTCTATCGGTCTGGTTCCCGGACTGTCTGCATCATTTTATGAATCGATAACCTATTATCGTGATTTCATGAGCGGGTCATCAAATGAAATAACCTATAAGTACAATATCCAGGATAATTCCTTTGGTTTGGATGCCGTTGCATATTATGTATGTGAAAAACCTCTCAATCTATATTGGCAACAGTCAACCCTGGTGAATCTGGGATATTCACTTTTTGAAAGTAAAATACTTTCAAAACAATATACCGATGAGGTTCTGGTTAGCGACTATAAAGAAATTTTACATTCCCCCAACTTAGGATTGGGGATAAGCCATGGATATGGGTATTTCCCAAATAGCCGTACCAGCATCACTTTTGGTGCAGACGCTGGTATCAGGCAATACTGGAACGACAGAAAAATTGATGACGATCCAAACTTAAAAATAAATACAATCGATTTCTACGGCAATTTGAAATTGGCTCTTTACTATTATTTTTCACCACAGTTGCGGTTATCGGTCAATATACAAGAAAGTTATCTGTATTCTTCTGATAATAATAAAGGGAATTCCCTCAATGAAAGTAGTACTATAAAAACAAATTACTTTGAGTCAAATTTCGATGCCCGTTTTACCTACAGCCTTTTTTAAAAGTGAATAGCTAAGGTATTGTTATAGCCGCTTTCTTTTTTCTTGATAGAGCCACTTTCTGGTACAAGTTGCAGTAATGTCCTGTAAGGGGTTGGGTTTTGGATATTTTTTCTTTTTTGAAAACAAAGTTGCCCGTTTTGAAATAAATCATACTTTTGCACCCCAAACTTGAACCAAAAATCAATACGATGTCAGTAGATCCAATGGTCAGTATTTTCTCGGGACGTAAAAGCCGCTATTTGGCAGAAAAAATTGCCACAAGTTTTGGAACCACCCTGGGAAAATCGATTGTCCTGGATTTTGCAGACGGCGAGTTTCAAACCTCCTACGAGGAAAATATCCGTGGCCGGGATGTATTTATCATTCAATCCACTTGCCCGCCTGCCGACAATATATTGGAACTTCTGATGATGGTTGACGCGGCCCGCAGGGCATCGGCACGTAAAATTATAGCTGTAATCCCTTATTTCGGATATGCCCGTCAAGACCGTAAGGACAAACCCCGGGTCAGTATCGCCAGTAAGCTGGTGGCCAATTTGTTGACTGCTTCAGGAGTTACCCGCCTGATTACGATCGATTTGCATGCCGATCAAATTCAGGGTTTCTTTGATGTCCCGGTAGATCATTTATTTTCCTCCAACATCTTTATTCCCTATCTCAAACAATTAAACCTGCCCAATTTGGTCATGGCTTCGCCTGATACAGGGGGTACGCGCAGGGCAGCAAATTACGCGAAAGCATTGGGAACGGGTTTTGTTATTTGCTATAAACAACGTACCAAACCAAACGTAATCGAACAAATGGAGTTGATTGGCGATGTGGAAGGCAAGGATGTGGTGATTGTAGACGATATTATTGATACTGCCGGAACCATTAGCAAAGCAGGATCGCTGATTATGAGCAAGGGAGCTCATAGCGTGAGGGCTTTTTGTACCCATGCCATCCTCTCCGGCGATGCTTATAGCCGTATCAGTAAATCTGCATTTACCGAGGTGGTGGTCACCGACACGGTTCCTTTGGGACAATTTAACGATAAAATTACGGTGCTTTCTACGGCCGATTTACTGGCAGAAGTAATAAAACGTGTACAGAATTTTGAATCCATCAGCTCGTTATTCGATCTGAAAAAATTATAATTAAATTTTAAATCATGAAAAAAGTATCATTGAGCGGTTCTCTGAGAGAGAACGTAGGGAAAAAAGATGCTAAAAAGGAACGCCGAAACGGGAATGTACCCTGTGTGCTTTACGGTGGTAAAGAACAGGTTCATTTTTCAGTGGTAGCCTTCGATTTTGGTAAAATCGTTTTCACCCCTGAAACATTTTTAGTGGAGTTAAATATTGATGGAAAAGTCCATCAGGCACTACTCCAGGATGTGCAATATCATCCGGTTTCTGACAGTGCTTTACACGCCGATTTTTTAGAAGTGGTTGAAGGCAAAACCATTGTTTCTGCACTTCCCGTTAAAGTTGTTGGTAACTCACCCGGTGTTATTGCCGGCGGTAAATTACAGCAAAAAATCCGTAAACTGAAAGTTAAGGGTCTGATTGAAAACCTGCCTGAAGAAATCAAAGTGGATATTTCCACACTGAAAATTGGCGATTCAATAAAAGTAAAAGCCGTTCAACCTGAAAATATCCAATTGTTGGATACCCCCAATTCCGTGGTCGTAATGGTTAAAGCCGGTCGTGGCGCTGCCGTTGTTGCAGCTGAAGATGAGGCTGTTGCTGAAGCTGCTGAATAAGGATCATCCGGAGGATTAACTTCCCAAACAGAAATTTTAATTGAATGAGAAAAAGGGATAAAGTGCTTAACTTTGTCCCTTTGCTTTTTACTAATAATCAAATCGTTTTGAAGTATTTAATTGTAGGATTGGGAAATATCGGTGCCGAATACGCCAACACACGCCACAACATAGGGTTTGTGGTGTGCGATGCGCTTGCCCTTGACCTTGGGGCTTCATTTTCCATCGAACGATATGCCTCCAGGGCCGAGGCCAGGTTCAAAGGCCGTACCCTGGTCATGATTAAGCCCACCACCTATATGAACCTGAGTGGTAAAGCCATCAGATTTTGGCTCGATAAAGAAAATATTCCCATCGAGAACCTGCTGGTGATAGTGGATGATATCGCTCTGGATCCTGGCGTACTCCGGATGAAACGACAGGGAAGCGCCGCGGGTCATAACGGACTTTCGGATATTATTTTAAAACTGAATACCCATGAGTTTTCTCGTCTTCGCGTAGGAATTGGCGATCATTTCCATCGTGGATTTCAGGTGGATTACGTGCTTGGACAATGGACCAAAGACGAAGAAAAACTAATGATTCCAAGGGTGGAAGTGGCTGTTGAGATGGTAAAAAGTTACGCCACCATTGGCATTGAACTTACCATGACGGCCTTTAACAATAAATAGCACCAGCCTAAATAGACCACCCTTTTTGTTTGATTTGTCTGATAAACGAAGTGTATAAATCTTCAACGGTTCCATTGTTGTTTAATACCAGGTCGGCCATGGAGATGCACTTACCCAGGTTTTGTTTGTTTGGGTCAGTAGTGGTAAATTCACGCTGCTCGCTGTTGTTAAAGGTTGCAAAACTCACATGATCGGTTTCGGAGGCCCGCAACGAAATTCGGTTATACCTGATACGTGGATCGGCATCAATCGCCACCAGAATGAAATTTCCTTGTTTTTTCAGGAACTCAATCTCACCGGGAGTGCGGATGCTTTCGATAACCGCGTTTTTACCCGATTTGGCTGCCTGACTGTAAAGTTCTTCAATTACATAAGCCGGAGAGTGCAATGCACGCAATTTATTGGCCACGCTGGTCATTGTATCGCGATTGACTTCCAATCCCTGCCGGGTGATTTCCCTGATCAGAAATTCACGTGCCGAATAATGCGCAAACCCGCGTTTGTTTATGAGATAATCAACCAACGTGCCTTTTCCAGCTCCAAGTGTTCCGGTAATGCCAATAATGACCATCTTTTCGGTTATCGGTTGTTGCTTTCGGTGTGAATATCGCTAATCCATTTGCCCATGCCAACGGGTTGGTAGGCTTCCATTTGAGATACCAACATCGCTATGTCGTTGGAAACAATTAGGTTAAGTCGATGTTCTTCACGTACAAAACCCTCCTCTACACCATGATCGATGAATGCAAGCAAACGATCGAAATAGCCATTGATATTAAGGAGTCCCAACGGTTTATCGGTGATGTGGAGCTGGTTGTAGGTGAGTATTTCCGACAATTCATCCAATGTGCCAAAGCCACCCGGCAAGGCGATAAAGGCATCCGATAACTTCAGCATGTGCGCTTTCCGCTCGGCCATGCTCTCCACAATCACAAAACGCGACAATCCATCATGTGCCACCTCCTTGTTTATCAATAGTTGAGGCATCACACCGATGACTTCGCCCTGCTGATTCAATACCGTATCTGCCAGCACTTTCATCAATCCTACCCTCGCCCCTCCGTAAACAAGTCCAATTTCATTGGCAGCAATAAACAACCCCAGAGCTTCCGCAGCTTCGCGGTAGGCGGGGCTATTCCCCATACTCGATCCACAGAAAACACAAATTCGCCTCATACTCATTTTAATTATAGGTCGCAAAATTAACTTAATTTTGCCACATGAAGTTTATCGATAGCCATACGCACCTCTACCTGCAACATTTTGACGAAGACCGATCCGCGGTTATCCAACGTGCCATCGGTCAGGGGGTATCCACCATGCTACTACCTGCCATCGACATGAGTACTTTTGATGCGATGACAGCCTTGGCTGGTGCCTTTCCAAAACATTGTTTGCCCATGATGGGATTGCATCCTACCTCGGTAAACGAATTGGTTGAAAAGGAGTTGACTTTCGTGGAATCGGAGCTAAGCACAGGAAAGTATATCGCCGTTGGCGAAGTTGGTATCGACCTGTATTGGGATAGCACCTATGCTGACCAGCAAAAGGACGCTTTTAGACGACAGTTGAGGTTAACAAAAAAATACCAACTGCCCGTAGTCATTCACATGCGCAATTCGTTTAATGAAGTATATCAAATAGTGAAAGAAGAAGCAACTGAAGATCTGCAAGGTGTTTTTCATTGCTTTACCGGAAATGAAGAAGAGGGCAGGAAAATAATAGATTTGGGATTTTATTTGGGAATCGGGGGTGTTATTACTTTTAAGAATTCAGGTCTTGAGAAGGTGGTAGCCAATCTGCCGATGGAATATTTGATTTTGGAAACCGATTCACCCTATCTAACCCCTGTGCCCTTTCGGGGAAAACGGAACGAAAGCAGTTATGTCCCCTACATTGCACAAAAAGTAGCAGAAGTAACCAATAAAAGTTTGGAAGAAATTGCTGAAATTACCACTCAAAATGCCATGCAATTGTTTAAACTGACTTCATCCCAATGAACACGGAAACCTCTATCCTGATCATATACACCGGAGGAACCATCGGCATGATGGCCGATCCACAAACGGGGGCCTTGGTTCCTTTTGATTTTCAGCAAATCAACGACCAGATACCCGAGCTGAAGAACATGAATTTCCACCTGGGTTTTCATTGTTTTGATCCCATATTGGATTCATCCAACATGAAGCCGGAAGTTTGGATCGAGCTGGCGTCCATCATCGAAAAAAATTATGAACAGTATGATGGATTCGTGGTGCTGCATGGGTCCGATACCATGGCCTATACCGCTTCGGCGGTTTCGTTCCTGCTCGAAAACCTGAACAAACCTGTTATTTTTACCGGATCGCAATTGCCCCTGGGCGTATTGCGAACAGATGGAAGGGAAAATTTTATTACTGCCATCGAAATCGCCGCTGCTATTGAAGAACATACCCCTGTTGTTCCTGAAGTTTGTATCTATTTTGAGAACAGCCTCATGCGAGCCAACCGCACGGTGAAATACAACGCCGAGCACTTCAATGCTTTTGTGTCCGCCAACTTACCTGCATTGGCCAACGTAGGCATTTACATCCGGTACAACAAGAACATCATCCTGAAACCGAATTTTAAGAAACTCAAAGCGCACCATCAACTCGATACCAACGTGGCGGTGCTCAAACTTTTCCCCGGAATCAGCAAGGCATTTGTGGAAGCTTTTTTGTCCATCGAAGGATTGAAAGCAGTGGTTTTGGAAACCTTCGGCTCGGGAAATGCACCTTCTGAAACCTGGTTTATCGAAGCCCTCCAAAAGGCCATCGACAAGGGATTGATCGTGTTGAATGTGACCCAATGCCTGGCCGGTTCGGTCAATCAGGGCAAATATGAAACCAGCCTGAAATTACGCGAGATGGGGGTGATCAGCGGTAAAGACCTCACCACAGAAGCGGCCCTTACCAAACTGATGTACTTGTTGGCCAGCGGATTGGAAAAGCAGAAAGTAATAGAGCTGCTGTCGGTTTCCCTAAGAGGCGAAATGACGGTGTAGGGGAAATAGAACCCCGTAAGAACCCCCCGATGACCATCGGGTCCATGCGGATTTGAAATGACCTTCCGGGTTTTTTCCAACCCGGAAGGTCGAAATAGTTTACTCAATTAATCAAATACAACAGCCTTTACGCCCAGCGCCTGCACCTGCCGGGCAATAAGTTCCAACTCTTTTCTCGCTATTTTTTCCACTCCGGCGGCCGGGGTTTCGCGTTCGATGCTGTAGAGCATCACTTCAGCAGGTTGGATTATGTTGATCAGTTTCAGCCATGCTGAAATTTCCTCCGGTGTAGTGTTATCAAAGTTTTGTCCATCGTTTTCGCCACGTAAAAACAGGGTTTGGATGGTCAGGTTTTCCTTGATGAGTAGCAGATTTTCTACTATCTTTTCCAATGTCAGGTTGCCGAGCGGTTGGTTGATTCGTTGAAACATGATTTCGGTTCCGGCATCCAGTTTCTGAATGTTTTTATCCACTTTTACCAGGGCATCACGTACCTTTTTTTTGTGCAACATGCTGGCATTCGACAGCACCGTGACTGCCGCTTTGGGGGCATACAGATCGCGAGCTTCCAGCGTGTCTTCAATAATTCCGGCAAACTCTGGATGGGTGGTAGGTTCCCCGTTTCCGGCGAAAGTAATGGCATCGGGTTCTAATGTGGTGTTGTGAAGCGATTGCAGCTTTTCAGATAGCAACCGTTTAAAATCTGTGCGTTTTGGAAGCACAATCTTTGTGGCACTGTTGTCGGTCCACCCGCATTCGCAGTAAACACAATTAAAGTTACAGAACTTGTTGTGTACTGGGAGTAAATTGATTCCCAAAGAGATACCCAATCTCCTGCTGTGAACAGGACCAAAAATTAACTCATCGAATAAAATGCCAGCCATAAAATGGAAGTTTGTGCAAAAATAGCCTTAATTTTGAACTTTTTACCGAAGTTGCATCTACCAAAACCGATGAACACGCTTAGTCAGTTAAAAAAACCAATTGAAGCCGACCTTGAATTGTTTCAGGAGGTTTTTAAAAATTCTGTTAAGTCGAAAGTGCCTTTGCTGGACATTATCATGCGTTATTTGCTGAAGGCAAAGGGCAAGCAGTTGCGTCCGGTGATTGTGGTTTACAGCGCAGCTTTGTTTGCCAAACCCAACGAGGTAACTTACAGAGCGGCCTCACTGATCGAACTTTTGCACACCGCCACGCTGGTGCATGATGATGTGGTAGACGATGCCAGCCACCGCCGTGGTAGATTTTCCATCAATGCTTTGTGGCGGAACAAAATTGCCGTGCTCGCCGGAGATTATCTGCTTTCGCGGGGTATGTTGCTGGCTTTAAAATCAAAAGATTATTCCATCCTGGAAATAGTGTCGGAAGCGGTAAAAGAAATGAGCGAAGGCGAGTTGTTGCAGATGGAAAAGGCCCGTAAATTGGATATTGATGAGGCAGTATATTACGATGTCATCCGAAAAAAAACGGCTTCTTTGCTGGCTTCCTGTTTTGCCGCAGGAGCCGCATCTACCAGTAACGATCCTGAATTAATTCGGCGGATGTGGCAAATCGGAGAGTTAGCCGGCATGGCTTTTCAGATTAAAGATGATCTGTTCGATTTTCAAAAAAATAACCTGACAGGCAAACCCAGTGGCATCGACATCAAAGAAAAAAAGATGACCCTGCCCTTGATTTACGCATTAAGCAAGGCCGCTTTTTTAGAGAAGCGAAAAATCATCAACATAGTAAAAAACCACAACACGGATGAAAACCGCGTGAGCTGGTTAATGGATTTTGTTAAGGAAAGCGGTGGACTTGCTTATGCCGAAAACAAGATGAACGAGTTGAAAAAACAATCCCTCGATTTATTATATACTTTCCCTGAAAACCAGGCCCGAAAGGCTTTAGAACAGTTGGTGGTTTTCTCAATCGAAAGAAGTAAATAACTTTATGCCATCTTTAAGGTAAACGAAAAAGTGGTTCCTTCACCCTCTTTACTGCGGACACTAATGGTTTGCCGGTGTGCTTCGATGATATGTTTGACGATGGCCAATCCCAGTCCCGATCCGCCGGTATCACGCGAACGACTTAACTCGGTCCGGTAAAATCGCTCGAAGACCCGGTGGATATTTTCTTCCGGAATGCCAATTCCATTGTCTTGCACTTCGACCAGATAATTGTCGTGAAAATTGTAACAGGAGATCCTGATAACGCCTCCCTTTTGATTGCCGTACTTAATGGCATTGTCAATCAGGTTGATAATGACCTGTCTGATTCTTTTTTTGTCGGCACGTGCTTTCATTGAACGGTTCATGGACGAATGCAACACAATGATTGTATTGTGGTTAGCGGCTTTCATTTCCATAAAATCAATAACCTCCCGCGTAAGGTCGTGCAGGTTAAAAACCTCTTCTTTCAAAACCAGCTCCCCCGATTCAAGTTTGGCGATTTCTTCCAGTTCTTCCACCAGCGCGATCATCCGGTTAATGCTTTTTTCCGTTTTTTGTAAAAACTTCTCATTCACCAATTTGTCATCCAGGCCTCCATCGAGCAATGTTAACACATAGCCCTGGATATTAAAAATGGGGGTCTTGAGTTCATGAGAAATATTTCCAAGAAATTCGCGTCTGTAAGCTGCCAGTTCCTTTAATTCTTCAATTTCTTTCTTTTTTTCTTCGCTCCATTTTAGTACTACACTGTTGACAATTTCCAATTCATCGGTTTTTCTTTTTTTTAAAAGAGGGGGTGCATTTTCAGGTTTCAGTAATCCAATTGTTTTGTAGATCACCTTCAGTTTTTCCTTGATATATTGATCGAAAAGGAGGTTGCTTATAAAATAGGCAAATACAAATATCAATGGAATAAAAACGAGCAGTGGTAAAGGTTTGAATGTAAAAAAACTTAAAAAGAGAATGATGTAAACAATGCTAAACAGAAGCGTTGTAAGTACTGCATTGATGAGGGCGATATGTTTTGAAGCTGACAGTGGCATGTGACAAACCCAAGGGGATGTATCTTGATTAGATGCTGAACGTGTAACCGACCCCTTTAATTGTTCGGATATTGTCAATACCTATTTTTTCACGGATTTTACGCACATGCACATCGATGGTGCGGTCGCCTACAATCACGTCATTTCCCCAGACCTTGGCAAAAATATCTTCACGCGAAAACACCTTGTTCGGTGAGGCTGCAAGCAATGCAAGTATTTTAAATTCTTTGTTGGGCAGGATTATTTTCTCACCTTCCTTGATCACGATAAACCGCTCAGGATCGATGATCAGGTTATTCAACTCAATCACCGTAGTGTTTTTTTCTTTTTTTGATGACCGACGCAGTAGCGCGTTTATCCGACTCATCAGTACCTTTGGTTTTATAGGTTTCGACACATAATCATCGGCCCCAGCTTCAAATCCGGCTATTTGCGAGTAATCTTCCGACCGGGCAGTTAAAAATACGATGATGGTCTCTTCCAAGGCCTTAATTTTTCTAATCTCCTGAACAGCCGTCATACCATCCATTACAGGCATCATCACATCCATGATAATCAGGTCGGGGAGTTCTTTCTTTGCTTTGTGAATGGCTTCCTGTCCGTTGATGGCAGTAACCACGTTAAAGCCTTCTTTTTCGAGGTTGTAAGATAAAAACTCGACAATGTCCTCTTCATCGTCAACCAGGAGGATTTTATATTTACTCTGATCCATTCTGCTTCTATTTTTCCAGGTGACCAAAGTACTACAAATTTGGTGATGGTTGCAAAACGATTGTTATTATTAAGTTAATTAATTAATACAACAGCTTAATATTGTGATCAATGGATGTAAAGTCTATTTAAGTAGCGCCTCTATCCAACATTTTTTTACCTTTGATTAAAAAAGCAGCATGTGGATTCCGGTGAAAATAATTTTTCTCAATCTCTTTTTAATAGTTGGATGTACCGGGTTTTCTCAGCAATTTGGCGGAGGTTTAACTGCGGGTGTGGTAGGATCGCAGGTGGCAGGCGATACCTTTTCGGGATATAACAAAGGCGGGATTTTTGCCGGGGGATTTGTTACCCTTGGTATGGGGGGCAGGTCGGCTATGCAATTGGAACTTGCTTATTTTCAAAAAGGAAGCCGTGAAAACCCCACCGAAGAAAACCTCTATCAGTCGTTCCTGTTGCGATTGAATTACGTGGAGATGGCCTTGCTGTATCAATATCAGATGGGTCGGTTTATTGTGGAAGCAGGACCATCAACCGGGGTATTGACGAGCCATTATGAGGAATTTAATCAGGAAATAACAAGCGATTATGCGGGTTACTCTAAACCTCTTCGCATGACATTACAAATAAATCTTGGCATGGTATTTTTGGTCGACCAGCATTGGCAGGTGATGTTGCGCACCAACAATTCGATGATGAGTATCCGTGACAAAGATTACCCGGGTATTTTTCGCTTTTGGGATTATGGTCAATACAATGATGCTTTGGTGTTGGGCGTAAGGTATGTTTTGAGGTCATCCAATCGTTAAAAAAACCTAAACTCTTGACATGGGAACCTGATACTTAGGAATATTCAATTAACTCCAGTTTTTTTTACTACCTTTGCAAATCAGAATAGTATAACAAACTTATTTATGGAAAAGAAAAGGGTGCTCTTTGTTAATCAAGAGATCATGCCATATCTGCCTGAGACTCCTCTAAGCAGGATTGGTCGGTTTCTACCCCAAAAGACCCAGGAAAAAGGGAAAGAAATACGCACTTTTATGCCAAGATTTGGCCTTGTTAACGAAAGAAGGAATCAACTCCACGAAGTCATCCGTCTTTCAGGTATGAACCTGATCATCGATGATATCGACCACCCATTGATTATCAAAGTGGCTTCAATTCAGCAGGCCCGAATGCAGGTGTATTTTATTGATAATGAAGATTTCTTTCACCGAAAGTTTTTGTTTCGCGATAAGAGCAGGAATTTTTTTGATGACAATGATGAACGCACTGTCTTTTTTGCCAAAGGGGTGCTCGAAACCGTTAAAAAACTGGGCTGGGCACCCGATTTGATCCATACCCATGGATGGTTTGCCAGCCTGCTCCCGTTTTATGTACGTACTGCCTACAAAGACAATCCCATATTTGGCGATTTAAAAATTATTTGCAGCCTGTATAATGATGAGTTTAGTGAAACTTTCAAAACGGGATTTGTAGATAAGATTAAAATGAACGGTATTGAAGACAACCAGCTTGAACACTATAAACACGCTTCTTACGTTTCACTGATGAAAGGTGCCATCGATCATTCCGATGCACTGCTGGTAGCCAGCCCTGTGATTAATGCAGAAGTGATGGAATATGCAAAAGCTTCAGGAAAACCAATGCTTGACTATCAGGGAGAAGAAGATTATTTTAATGCTTATAACGATTTTTATGACCAAATTATCGAAGGTTAGTCAAACCGGGTTGTTGTTTTATGTTGCTTCCATCCTGTTTTTGGCAGCCCTCACATTGATTTTACCATCCTGTACAAAGGATCCCGGAAAAATTGGAACCATTATTCAGCCCGGCGACAGCTGGCTTAAAGTTAGATTTACCGATACCACTTCTATTGCTGCTTATTCCGTTATCGATGATTCGATCCGTACGGATGAACTTACCCGAAACGCAATCGGTTACGTGAATGATCCGGTGTTTGGCGCAACAAAGGCATCTTTTTACACACAATTTGTCCTCTCCACCAATGGGCATAATTTTGGTGAAGAACCACACCTGGACTCTTTAATACTGCAATTGGTTTATTCAGGTGCCTACGCGGACACCAATACAACCATAACGGTACACACATACGAAATGCTGAAAGGCATCTATAAAGATAGTGCTTATTATAGTCTGCGCAGTTTCGGGGTGGGGAATACTGATTTTAGCGACTATTCCTTTGTGCCACGGCCACACGATAGTGTCTATTTTTTGGGCGACACACTTCCTGCCTTAATTCGGATCAATCTCTCAAATCTTTCCACCGAACTGGGAGAGAGGTTGTTGTCTGCCGACTCTGCCACTAATATGGTCGATAATGAGGCTTTTCTCGAATTCTTTAAGGGGCTTTATCTCACGCCATCAGCTGTATCCTCCACAGGGGCTTTGGCTTATTTCAATTTGATTTCTGGCGGGACAAAGTTGTCGATCTATTACAGTAACCAGGAAGATGATTCGTTGCGATACGATTTTATTATCAGCTCCTCAGCAGCACGTTTTAATAAATACGAACATGATTTTACCAACGCCAATGCTGATTTGCGTCAACAAGTGGTCAATGGTGACTCGGCACTTGGAGAGCAAAATTTCTATATTCAGGGATATGCCGGTGTAAAAACCGTGATTAAATTACCTTATCCCAAAAGCTGGAGAAATTTAGTAAATGTAGCTGTAAACGAAGCCAAATTGACCCTTCCGGGAGGAAATTTTGCGCAGTTTTATGAAGCCCCCGCGCAATTGGTGTTGGTTCAACGGTTGCAAGATGGAAGTTATGAATTGCTGCCCGACTATAATGACGGAGTTTCATATTTTGGAGGAACCTATGAAGCCGAATCAAATAGATATGTTTTTCGCATTACAAAGTACATCCAGTCAGTTATAAGCGACAGCACCACAGTAAATTACGGATTGTATTTGTTGGTAAATGCAGGTTCAATTAATCCTGAGAGTTTTATATTTGAAGGTTTTAAACCAAGCGTTGATACGGCTGATCGAATGAAACTTGAAATTCTTTATACCGACCTGGATTAATATTAACAATTCGTTTACAGCTTATTTTATTATCTGAATAATTACTTTTGTAAATTTGCATTCTTTACTTAAAAACACCAAATTATGTGCGGAATTGTAGCTTATGTTGGATACAAGCAAGCATATCCTATACTTATAAGAGGGCTTGAACGACTTGAATATCGTGGATACGACAGTGCCGGTGTCGCCTTGTTGAACCATGGGATGAAAACCTATAAAACCCCTGGGAAAGTGGCTGACTTAAAGGCTTTTCTGGAAGATAAAGACCTGGATGGTAACTTGGGAATTGCCCATACCCGTTGGGCCACTCATGGTGAACCCAACCTGATAAATGCCCATCCCCATTACTCTCAAACCAAGTCGTTGTCCATTATTCACAACGGAATTATTGAGAACTATTCCTTGCTGAAGGAGGAATTAATCAAGCGTGGTTACACTTTTAATTCCGACACGGATACTGAAGTACTTGTGAACCTGATTGAGGATATACAGATGAACGAACAAGTGGTTTTGGATGCAGCTGTGCGCATCGCGTTGAACCAGGTGGTGGGAGCTTATGCCATCGTCATACTATCAGCCGACCATCCCAATACCTTGATCGCTGCACGCAAAGGAAGTCCGCTGGTAATTGGTATAGGAGATGATGATTTTTACGTGGCGTCAGATGCTACTCCCATCGTGGAATACACCAGAAACGTAGTCTATCTGGAAGATGAGGAAGTGGCGGTACTCACACGAGGTGAAAAATTAAAACTCCGTGACATCAAGAACCACGAAAAAACACCCTATGTCCAACAACTGGAGATGAACCTGAGCGAATTGGAAAAAGGGGGTTACAATCATTTTATGCTAAAGGAAATTAATGAACAGGCCCGTTCGATTAAAGACAGCATGCGTGGAAGGATTAATGCTTCTAAAGCACTGGTTTCATTGGGTGGTATTGTTGATTACGAGCAAAAAATACTGGCTGCCAACCGCATCGTCATCATCGCCTGTGGTACATCCTGGCACGCCGGCCTGGTTGGCGAATATTTAATAGAAGACCTGGCACGAATTCCGGTTGAAGTAGAGTATGCTTCTGAATTTCGATATAGAAACCCCATTATTAGTGAAGGAGATGTGGTAATAGCCATTTCCCAATCGGGCGAAACAGCCGACACGCTGGCTGCCATCGAGTTGGCGAAATCAAAAGGTGCCATTATTTTGGGAATATGCAACGTGGTCGGGTCTTCCATCGCGCGTGCCACACATGCAGGTTCATACACGCATGCCGGGCCTGAAATTGGCGTGGCTTCCACCAAAGCTTTTACCGCACAGGTAACAGTACTTACCCTGCTGGCATTGCGTTTAGCCGAACTAAAAGGAACCTTGCCCCGTTCAAAGTTTATCCGGATCTTACACGAATTGGAAAGTATCCCCGAAAAAGTTGAAAAAGTACTCGATGATAAAGGTGCGGCTGAATTTATCGCTGGTCAGTTTAATAAGGTGCACAATTTTCTTTACCTGGGTAGAGGGTATAATTTCCCGGTGGCTCTTGAAGGAGCACTTAAATTGAAGGAAATCAGTTATATACATGCTGAAGGCTATCCTGCTGCCGAGATGAAACATGGACCCATTGCACTCATCGATGAAAATATGCCGGTGGTATTTATCGCTACCAGCAGGGGGATTTACGAAAAAGTAGTAAGCAATATCCAAGAAGTGAAAGCACGGGGCGGAAAAATTATAGCTATTGTTACCGAAGGTGATACAGCAGTAAAGGAATTGGCTGATTATGTTATTGAAATCCCCGAAACAGAAGAAATGCTGATTCCCTTGTTGGCAACCATACCGTTACAGAAACTAGCCTATTACATGGCTGTTATGCGCGGTTGCAATGTTGACATGCCTCGCAACCTGGCTAAATCGGTTACTGTTGAGTAAGGTTATATTTCAGGATCCAGGCGTTTGGTGAGATAATGAATTCCATCGAAAGGAATGTAACCCATCTTTTGAAATGCAATGAACGAATTGGTATTGTAGTCTTCAATCATACAGGCAAAAATCCCAATGTTATGTTGAATTAGCCATTTTTCGCTTGCTGAAACCAATTGTTTGCCAATGCCTTGCTTCTGGAATTCAGGAAGAACGGCCAGCCTGTTAATCCAGCCCTTCCGGCCATCATGCGTTACAAGTACCGTTGCAACGGGCATTTCTTCTAATAATCCAATAAAAAACACTCCGGTTCCAGCCTGCATTTCTCTTGCAATACTTTCCAGGCTATCCCTGCCATTTGGTTTATAAGGTAACCCGGCTTTTTTCCATAGATCGGTGAGCAAGACATAATCGGCAATAGTTGCTTCCCTGATGGTAAGAGGCTTATTAGTAATAAACAACCTCTGCCCCGGGGTGTTGTTCCCTGAATTCATCAACTTTTGATTTTTTTATTGAAGTATTGTAGCATTTGAATATTTTGATGTTGCTCAATCCTGCCAATGGTTTGATATTTTTAATTCTGGTATTGTTGATGCTTAAATCCTCCAGCGTATTCATCTGGCTCAGGTACTTAAGATTTTTAACGCGTGTTCCCGAAATATTCAACTGCTTCAAACTCGTTAGTTTGCTGATGGCTTCCAGGTCGTCCACCGGAGTATTTTCAAGGTTCAGCTTCTCAAGAGTATGTAATTTGGAAAGCATGCTGATATCCGTGATGGGATTTTGAGGAACCTCAAGCTCGGTAAGCATTTTCAGGTTGCTGATGGGACTTAAATTGCTGATACCCGCATTGCTTATATTCAGCTTTTCGAGCCAGATAAGCATATTGAGCGGGGTGATTTCATGTAATTCAGGATTGTTGCCCGCCTCAAAAGTAGTTAGGTTGGCTAGT
>PCUL01000366.1:0-1055 GCA_002771745.1 Bacteroidetes bacterium CG18_big_fil_WC_8_21_14_2_50_41_14 | reverse complement strand
TTCCACCAAATACTCAGGTTTTCTGTTTGATAAATAACCACACTTCCCGGCACAATTGTTCGGAAGGCGATCACATTCTCCTGATTAACTCCACTCTGATCACAGTAAAGTCTGGTCAGGTTCAGATTGCTTGTTAAGGGAAGTAAATCGCTGATGGAGGTTTTGGTTACATCAATTTCTTTTAGGTTTTGAAGGTTGGTCAATGATTCCAGGTTGGCGACTTGTGTTTCGCTTAAATTAAGCAATTTCAGGTTACTAAGCCGCGACAACGGAGTGAGGTCGTTGATATCCGTACCCGACAGATCCACCTTTTCGAGGCGGTGCAACATACTGAGAGGCTCGATATTTTGGATGCTTTTGTTGTTGGCTAAAGAGATCTCCTGCTGATCGATTAATTGATGAAGTTGCTCTTTCGTCAGGGGTTCGGAAAGTTGGAATGTTTGCTTAAAAACCGTTTTCCATTCTTTATCCAGTGTTGACCACCAGTTGACCAGGTTTTGAGAGTTGTATACGACCAGACATCCCGGTTTTTTGTCCATAAAAAGCATGGCTTTTTCCATGGTTATGCCCGAATTGTCGCAATAAATCGCTTTTAAGTCAGTAATATTTAGCAATGGTTCCAGATCGGAGATGTGTGTAAAATTTGCCTGAATTACCGTTAGTCCGGTTAAAGAGGACAACGGAGCCAGACTGGTTACATTGGTACTATCAATGTTGAGGGTCCGGAGGTTGCTGAGTGATTTTAAATCCTGAAGATCAGTAATGGACGATGAAACCAGGTTTAAATCGGTTAAAGAAGTCAAAGCCGAAATACCCTGAAATTCATTTGGATGTGTTGATTGGAGACTCAAATGTTTCAGGTTGGTGAGAGAGGCCAGCGGAGCGCTGATGGAAAAAGGAACCGCTTTTAAATTCAGGTCAAGCAATGAGGGAAGGTTTTCGAGCACTTCTAGCGAGTTTACCTGTGTGTACGCGATGTTTAGTTCTTTTATTGCCGTCAGGTAACGGATGGCATCAAGTGAATTTACGGGAGTGCCTTCCATATTGAGCATCTC
>PCUL01000407.1:6011-17386 GCA_002771745.1 Bacteroidetes bacterium CG18_big_fil_WC_8_21_14_2_50_41_14 | reverse complement strand
ATGCCAAAAGGTATTCCAATCCCAATATCCGATTCCATAAAAACACCCATCATAGGAGTAGGTCATTTTCAGGTTATAGGCAATCATCAAAGCAATAATCAACCAAAAGATTGATTGAATAAGCCAGCCTTTTTTTATGATGCTTTGGTATCCATATCCAAGTGCAAGCGCAAAAAGTGCATAATACTCAACAAAATTCCGGGCACCAAAGGAACAACCAAATTCGGGCTGCCACCAGCACGAAAGCACATAGGATAACACCAAAAAGAGGATTCCTATCAGCGCACCGTTGCTTCTGCTCTGCTTTTGGAATATCATGTATACAATGGAAAAAAGCATGATCAGGACCAGAGGAGAATACAACAACAGTCCATTTTTTGGGGAAAACCAGGTAATCATCAGTTGGGGATTTAACCAATTGAAACCCTCATTGCCATACGAATAGCTTATAAAAGAACCTGTTAAATATTTCCAGTAAAACAGCTGCGGACTCAGCATGACAAAAACTGAGATTAAAATTATTCCCAACGTTTTGATTCGAAAAACAGAGCCCAGTCTTCTTTGGATCTCATTCCTGTTTTGAACATCCAGAAAGAACGTCCCGATAAGGAATATTACATTCAACGGGCGTAAAAGGATGATCAGTCCTGCGATCATCGAAATAATAACCAACCGCAATATTTGCTTGTTCTCCTTTTCGCGGAATCGCTTCCTCAAATATAAATAGCCTGAAAACAGAGCAAATGAGTACACATGCGACATCCCTGTTTCATCAATGGCATAGTAATACAAATTGGTTCCCAACACCAATGAAGCCAAAACTAAAACCGTGACAGAAATTTTAAAATAATTCCTTAATAAGAGGTATAAAAACAGGATGCCCGCCAACAGATAAAACACAGCAGCCACATCAACCGCCCGGTGATAAACAGGAGAAAACCCATCAGTTTTCTGTTGGAGAGGGGTTGCTAAAACGTCTGCTAAAAAGTAAAAGGGTATTTGCATCAGCGCCACTCCACAGGTATATTTTGTTCTGATTTTGTGGTCTTTCAAGTCAAGGGAAAAACCGTTTCCGGTCCTGACATCCATCGAATCGGGGAATTCGTCAGGATTGAAAGCATACTTAAAAGTCGCCGGCAAATACACATAATAGCCTGCTTTATCTGCCCAAATTTCACTGTGGTAATTAAAATATCCCGATTTGCTGTGCCGGTTAAAGGTCAGGAATATCATGATGCCCAGCAGCAGGATCAGGATTGAATACAAGAATTTCTTTTCGGTTTTTTTCATTTGAGAACGTACTCAATTGGTGATCTTTTTGAAAGTTACTATTGATGTTATATTGTTCATTTAAATCTGTTCAATTAATACTGTTTTCAACCATTCGAAAGCCTTATTCTGATTATATTCTATTCCAGACCTTAACAATGCTTCCATATCACCGATAAAGTCGGCATCATTTTCCTTCTCTTCGATATTCAATAAGAACTCTTTCTTACCTGGCGGTCTGTTGCCAGTTGCAAACATTATATATTCATTGAAGCATGTTAATATTTTCTTAAAGTCCAATTCAAAGTTTAGGCGGGAATAATCCAAATCGAATAAATCCCTGCCTTTGCTTCGTTGATAAAGTGCCCTGAGTTTTGTTCCCAGCAGTTCATTGATGTTGTATGTCCTAATTTTTGCATCTCCAGAAAACCACTCGCTTTCAACTTCAAAAGGGAAATCAACCCAATCTAAAACATTAAAATGCTCCTTACAATTTATTTCCAATTTCAATCGCATTCGTATTTCTTCATATTCCGATGTGAATCGATATAAAGCTTTCGCTCCGTGACCACGAACCTGAGTTGTTCTTTTTTCTTCAAAAAAGGTAACAACCTCACCAATTCTTTGCATTATTGGCTTTATAGGACCCGGTTTTATTTGAACTAAATCGATGTCTTCAGAATATCTGGCTGCAGGATTGAGATATAATTTGTGTAAAGCGGTTCCTCCTCTGAAAGCAAGATTTTCTCTGAGAAACTCATCTGAGAAGATTTCTACCAAAGCTCTGGAAATAATTAAATCCTGCTCCACCTGTGCAAACTCATTCCACGGAGCATGATGTTGCCATTTTGCTATGTATGGACGAGGTATCATAAATCACTTTCCAATTTTGTGTTTACATCCACTTTCCACCTATTATTTACAGCCCCGGGTTTTTCAGTTGACTTTGGGCTAAGCAAAACCGGAAAGAAATTTGTGGTTTTTAAATTTATAAATATTTTTTCCTGAAAATCTTCATTAACACCAAATTCTTCTAGTAAAAAGCCAAATCTTTGTAATGTGCTTTTACTTGGATACCAGCTCAAAAGCTCAACTAAATCCGATTCATTCAATTCTTCTGACAACTCTTCAATAACAGCAAGCATTCTGTTTATCCCACCTAACTTTGTTTGATGATGAATTAAATCAACAATTGTAAGTGCAGGACTTGAAATTTTATATATACCAGCATCGGATTTATTTATTTGAACATTTTTGTCAGACCAGTAACTTTTTGTGAAAAAACGAATATCAATTGCGCTTTTTGATATGTTGTTGAGCTTTGGTTTCTCAGTTATTATATAATCTCTTTGAACCTGTTGGTGGCTGGCTCCATGAAATTTTGCGGCTGAAAAAAGAGCAACATAATAATTCCTGTCTAAATATTTGAAAAGTTTCTCGCAATAAAGCTGAATTGGCAGTTTTTGTACTGATGAATATCTTGGTGTTATAATGAGATAAAAACCTTTTCGAAGGTTGACTATTTCTTTTTTAGCAATTAGTCGAGAGACTTCACTTTTTATGGAAGTCTCGCTTTTATGGATATTCTCAATTAATTCATTTAAGGAGAATGAATATTCCTCGTAGGATAATAATTGTTTTATGTAATTTGCGACTGTCAATTTTAGTAGAATTTAGACAAAAATACTTAATTTCAGTAATATTCTATAATTATTACTTATTTTTTTCTTATTGAGTGTGGCAAAATTTTACGCACTAATCTTTTTATAAACCCAATTACTACTCTGAAACCAACAAAACCAGGAAAAATTGGCTTAAACCCAAATGCCCTGAATTTCTTTTAAATATCCGTTTCCAACCGTTTAAAAACGCTTAAACACGTAAGTAAATGGTTATTAACCGAGTAACCTCTTGGGGTCGACATATCTTTGCTCCATCAATTGTTCATCGAAACTTTTAACTCACTATTTATTAATTAATTATTTACTATCATGACAACTTTAAGAAACTCAGTTCAACTGATCGGCCGCCTGGGAGCAGACCCAATCACCAAAAAATTTGGTGAAAACAATTCCATCACCAGTTTCAGACTGGCTACTACCGAATCGTTTAAAAACAAAGACGGCGAACGCGTTACCGATACCCAATGGCATCAGGTAGTGGCCCGCAATGGCAATGCCCGCGTAGCCGAAAAATACCTGCAAAAAGGACATGAGGTGGCTGTTTCAGGAAAACTGATCAACCGCTCGTGGGAGGACAAAGAAGGAAAAACACACTACATCACGGAAGTGGAAGTAAAAGAACTGGTATTGCTCGAGAAAAAAGCTAAGCCTGCCTGAACTTCCCTAAGAAACTTTAACCTGCTATTGATTTTAAAGTCCGGATCAACTGTGATTCGGACTTTTTTTTCGTGCCTCAAGAAAACCCCGGATATTGGTTTTTATGCTTTCAGATAAAAATGGTTCCTGAAGGGCTTTTTCAATTAAATGAACGTTTAAGGTTCCTCCCCTAAAAAGACTGAACACCTGGGCCACAGTAATATTACCAATGTCTTTTGGATCGAGCAAAACAACTTCATCAGCCACTTTTACAAACCCTTCTTCCAACACCCTGAAATAAGCACCGGGGAAATCCGCCACTTGAAATTGTTTCACCATGCTCATGTCATTAAACCGGATTCCCAATTTATAGCATGGAATACGTGGCTGCGAAACCTGGATCAAAGCGCCTCCTACTCTAAATTCTTGTCCGATAAACAAGTTGGTTTCATCCAGACCCTCAATGGTCAGGTTCTCGCCAAACATCCCCGGAAGCATTTCTTTTTCAGGATATTGCTTTTTCCAAAAAGCATATCCACCCAATCCATAAGCATAACAGGCTTTGTCGATTCCACCATGATAACGCCGATCAACCACATGATCGTCTTTTACTCCAGATTTGGCAAGAAAAATGGGCACTTTAGAAGAATATTTGTAAATACCCGTTTCCTCATTTTTACCATTGTAAACAATGGGGGTTCGTACTCCAATATTTACCGAAACGACTTTCACAAGCACGTAAATTAAAGCAGGCCCATTTCAAGTTTTGCTTCTTCTGACATCATCTCCATGTCCCAGGGGGGTTCAAAAGTGATTTCAAGATTGACCTCTGTAACACCTGTGAGGAATTCGATTTCTTCCTTTACCTGGGCCGGTAAACTTTCGGCAACAGGGCAGTTGGGTGCTGTAAGCGTCATCACCACCTTCACGTGTCCGTTTTCCTTTACATCAACCTCGTATATAAGCCCAAGTTCGTATATATTAACGGGAATTTCAGGATCGTAAATATTCTTGGTTACGCGAATGATTTTTTCTGTCAGTTCACGGATTTCATCTGGGTTCATCATAGCTGATTTGATTTTAACTGAAAAGCCCTGGCATAGAGTTGAATTTGTTTGATCATGGAAGCCAGTCCATTGGCACGGGTTGGCGAGAGGTGCTCTTGCAAGCCAATGCTTTCCAAAAATAAAAAATCAGCTTCCAAAATTTCCTTCGGAGTATGGTTTGAAAGAATTCGAATCAACAACGAAACAATGCCTTTGGTAATTACGGCATCGCTATCGGCTGTAAAAACAATCTGCCCTTCCTGTTCTTCGGCATGCAACCAAACACGCGACTGGCATCCTGAGATCAGGTGATTGTTGGTTTTAAATTGTGAGTCTATCACCGGAAGGTCCTTTCCCAGTTCTATGAGGTAGGCGTATTTGTCCATCCAATCATCAAACATCCAGAATTCCTCCACTACGGCCTGTGCTTTTTCTTTTATTGTCATTTCAAATTTAGTTTTCAGTTTTACAACAACATATTAATAGCCTTTTTCAGGGAGTCGATGAAATAATCCACTTCGAGAAGTGTATTATACAATCCAAAAGAAACCCGGATGGTTCCATTTATACCAAACGATTCCACCAAAGGTTGTGCACAATGATTCCCGGTACGAACTGCTATGCCCATCTGATCGAGCAATGTGCCCAGGTCGTAAGGGTGAATGTCCTCAACAATAAATGATATTACCGCCGTTTTTTGTTTTGCCTGACCAATGATTTTAATACCGGGAATTTCTAAAAGTGAAGATGTGGCATGTTCCAGCAAACCATCTTCGTGTTGTTGAATATTTTTTATTCCGAGAGTGTCCAGGTAGCGCAATGCCTTTTCCATTCCCAACACATCTGCCACATTGGGTGTGCCGGCCTCAAATTTATAGGGTAACTTGTTAAAAATAGTTTTGACGAAGCTTACCTGATCAATCATTTCACCACCAAACTGACAGGGAGGTAATTTGTTCAGCCATTCCGATTTTCCGTAAAGTACCCCTGTTCCCATGGGACCATAGGCTTTATGTGCCGAGAAGGCATAAAACTCACAATCTAATTCCTGCACATCCACCTGAACGTGGGCAATGGCCTGAGCTCCGTCAATTAATACCGGAATGTTGTATCGATGAGCTTCTGCAACGAGTTCTTTTACAGGATTGATGGTTCCCAGCACATTGCTGATGTGGGTGAAAGCAAGTATTTTTACTTTCTGTGAAAGCATTTTTTTTGCAACAGGCATGTCCAGCGTACCATCTTCCAATACCGGAATCACATATAAGCTTGCTTCTTTGTTTTTACATAATTGTTGCCAGGGAACCAGGTTGCTGTGGTGTTCCATGGCAGTAATCAGGACTTCATCCCCCTTTTGGATGAAGGGATGGAAGCTTGAAGCGACCAGATTGATGGAATCGGTAGTGCCACGCGTAAAAATGACTTCCTCCGTTTTCAGGGCATTAATGTAATGCGCGATAAAATTTCGGGCTCCTTCAAAACTAACTGTGGCCAGGTTGCTCAAATGATGTGCGCCCCGGTGAACATTGCTGTTTTCCGTTTCGTAATATTCTACCAACCTGTTAATGACCTGTCGGGGTTTTTGTGTAGTGGCTCCGTTATCGAAGTACACCAAGGGTTTTCCGTGCACCTGCATCGACAGGATAGGAAAATCATTACGCAATTGGTTAACAGGAAAGGTCATGTTTTAAATTTTACTCATATCAATTTCAAATTCCATGGGGATGTCCGGTGTTGAGCAATGCAACACGCATTTTTCACAAATGGATAATTCGCCACGCAGACGTTTTTTAACCATGTCTTCAATACTCACGCGAAGTGGCTGTATGTCAATCTTATCAGCTACTTCAGCTGCAAAAGCGTACATCAGCAACAAACGGGCATCCCGCTTACAAATACCGCGTTGCATCAGATAGAACAAGGCATCATGATCGAGCTGGCCGATGGTGGCACCATGGCTGCATTTTACATCATCTGCATAAATTTCCAAAAAAGGCATGGTATCCACCTTGGCGGTAGAAGTCATGAGGATATTGTTGTTTCGCTGAAAAGCATTGGTTTTCTGGGCATCCCTGCCCACAAGAACAAACCCATTAAAAATGGCAGAGGATTCATCATCCAACACCCCTTTGAACAATTCAGAACTATTGCAATTAGGAACAGCATGGTTTACAAACACCTGGTTATCTACCTGTTGTTTTTTATCCATGAGGTAAATACCATTTAAATCCGCCTCAGCGCCTTCACCTTGCAAATCCACATTCAGTTCGTTTCGGATAGCGCCACCATTTAAGGTGATCACATTCACTTTTAAACGGCTGTTACGTTGCTGAACTACAGAAGTGCTGTTTATCAGAAATGTATGGTTGTTAATATTTTGTAACTTATACAAATCGAGGCTGGCGTTTTCACCGATAAAAATCTCGGTAACCGTATTGATCATACTGGATTGATGATTGACAGAGTCATCGCAATGCATGAGCGACAAATGGCTGTTCTTACCTAATATCACCAGGTTGCGCGAGTTGATCATCAGCTTTTGTGTATCATTCACCATTTTAATCAACTGGATTGATTCCTCAACATGCACCTGATCGGGAACATAAATAAATAAACCATCATTAAAAAAGGCGGTATTTATATGCGAATAACCATGCAAATTGTATTTTGCGATTTTGCCAAAATGCCGTTCAAATAATTCAGGAACCTCTTTTTGAGCCGTCTGTATGCTGCCAATCACCACCCCATTGTCCATGGTGCGCAATGTTTTTTTCTCTGAGGTATAATACCAACCATTGAGCAATGCCTCCACTTGGGTGGTAAAACCATGAATGGAACATTGAAATATTTCGTTTACTTTTTGTGTATAAGTTGGCTTTGAACTAACTACCTCATAAGATTGCTCACTTACCTGATCAAATTTGGAGTTTCGCCATTTCTCGTTTAAGCGGCCGGGCAATCCTGTTTTCCTGAATGCTTCAAAAGCGAGCATACGTGCCTCCGTCACCTTAGTTATTTCGTTTGAAGATCGACTCAGGGAACTTTCAAACGAGTTTAGCAGGCCGGACTCCAGGATCGAATATTTTTTTTCTGATGGATTCATATCAAATTTACCTCTTTGCATTCAGTTTTACTACTTAAGCCAGTCGTATCCTTTTTCTTCAAGTTCGAATGCCAGCTCTTTTCCTCCCGATTTCACAATGCGGCCATCGTACATAACATGTACAAAATCGGGTACAATAAAGTCAAGCAGTCGTTGGTAATGTGTAATTACCACGAAACCATTGTCGTTCGATCGCAATGCATTAACGCCTTTAGCAACTACTTTCAGCGCATCAATGTCCAGACCCGAATCGGTTTCATCTAAAATGGCCAGTGCAGGTTCCAACATGGCCATTTGAAAAATTTCATTTTTCTTTTTTTCTCCACCTGAGAACCCTTCGTTTACAGAACGGTTGTTCAATTTTGCCTGAATTTCGACCAATTGCTTCTTTTCTTCCATTCTTTTCAGGAATTCTCCTCCGGTGAGGATGGGCAAACCTTCGAATTCATGTTTGGCATTTAAGGCTGTCCGCATGAAGTTGGTCATGCTAACTCCCGGAATTTCCACCGGATACTGGAAGCTTAAAAAAACCCCTTTGTTTGCCCGTTCGTTGGGGAGCATCTCATTGATTAACTCCTCTTTATACCAAATTTCGCCCTGGGTGATTTCATAACCATTGCGCCCGGTAATGGCAGCGGCTAACGTACTTTTGCCGGTTCCGTTGGGACCCATGATGGCATGAACTTCCCCTTCGTTTACGATCAGGTTTAACCCTTTTAATATTTCTTTTCCATTAATGGAAACATGAAGATTATTAATATTCAGTAGCATTCTACTCTTTTTTTATTAAATAACTATCTAATTAAATGACGTTTAGCCTACACTTCCCTCCAGCGTGATGGCCAATAATTTTTGAGCCTCCACAGCGAACTCCATGGGAAGTTTGTTGAGCACTTCTTTGGCATAACCGTTGACGATGAGTCCGATGGCTTTCTCCGAATCGATTCCGCGTTGCTGACAATAAAACAGTTGGTCTTCCGAAATTTTGGATGTGGTAGCCTCATGTTCAACCACAGAGGTTTCGTTTCCGGCGTTGATATAGGGGAAAGTATGTGCTCCACATTTACTTCCAAGCAACAGCGAATCGCATTGTGAGAAATTACGCGAATTGCTCGCTTTTTTGGCAATGCGAACCATCCCCCGGTAGCTGTTGTTGCTAAATCCGGCAGAAATTCCTTTTGAAATAATGGTGCTCTTTGTGTTTTTACCCAGATGAATCATTTTTGTTCCGGTATCAGCCTGTTGGTAGTGATTGGTAACGGCTACCGAATAAAACTCACCAATGCTGTGGTCACCTTTTAATATGCAGGATGGATATTTCCAGGTAATGGCAGATCCCGTTTCAACCTGTGTCCAGCTGATTTTCGAATGATCGCCTTTGCAAATACCCCGTTTTGTAACAAAATTATAAATACCGCCTTTCCCGTTTTTATCGCCCGGGTACCAGTTTTGTACCGTGGAATATTTTACCTCCGCTCCTGCTTCTGCAATTATTTCCACAATGGCGGCATGTAATTGGTTTTCATCACGTTGAGGCGCAGTACAACCCTCCAGGTAACTTACATAAGCATCTTCGTCAGCCACCAGTAAGGTACGTTCGAACTGGCCGGTATTAGCGGCATTAATTCTGAAATAAGTGGATAACTCCATCGGGCAGTGCACTCCTTTGGGGATATAACAAAACGAACCATCACTAAAAACGGCTGAATTAAGGGCAGCAAAAAAGTTGTCACGGTACGGAACCACGCTACCCATGTATTTTTTTACCAATTCTGGATATTCTTGCACTGCTTCGCTGAACGAACAAAAGATGATGCCATGTTTCGATAGCGTTTCTCTAAAAGTAGTTTTTACCGAAACACTATCAATGACCGCATCTACAGCAACTCCGGCGAGAACTTTTTGTTCTTCAAGCGAAATGCCCAGTTTTTTAAAGGTGTCGAGCAGTTCAGGGTCTACTTCGTTCAGACTTTCGAGCTGCTTTTTCTTTTTTGGAGCTGCATAATAGATGATATCTTGATATTTGATTGGAGGATGATGCAGGTGGGCCCAGGTTGGTTCTTCAATGGTAAGCCAGTGTTGAAATGCTTTTAACCGAAATTCGAGTAGCCATTCAGGTTCGTTTTTTTTTGCAGAAATAAACCGGATGGTTTCTTCCGTTAACCCAACGGCGGCAGTATCCATCTCAATATTTGTATAAAACCCATACTGATATTCTTTTGATGTAACTTCCTCTAATATATTGTTCTGATCTTTATCTTCATTCATTTTGTTCCTATTTAGAACTATTTTAAATAAAATTGCAAAAATACGAATTATAAATCAAATGAGGGGTGTGTTTATCGAATTTCGATGCATACCATTACCATTTAAATGGTTAGCCCATCTTTTCGCCACAAAGACTCAACGGGCACCGGGAAACACGATGATTAAAGCAGGATAACCTTAAATTCTTCGTGACTTTTAAAAAATGATTCTCAGGAAATATTAACTCATTGTATGGAGTTCGTCTGCCATAATTTTAAGAGCGAATTCAAGGGTAATGGTCAATTCCTCAACCAAGGCCGACACCTCACGCTGATGTACGTCATCTTTTGAAAAGAGTTCCAATGTCCTGATGACCTTCATGGCTTGTTGCAAATCGAACACATCAAGTGATGGTTTTATCCGATGGGCAATGGTGGCTACCTCATCAAAGCAACCTCTGGCGGCATTCTCCTTAAGCAATACCAGTTCAGGCGGAATGGTTTCCAGAAAAAGCCCAATCATTTCAATCACTTGTTGTGGATCGTCTCCTAAAAAACCGGATAGTTTTTTCAGGTTATATGGTTTAGGTTCGTGAGTGTTCATCCAATTTCATTATTTTTTAACATTCGGTAAATGGTCGATTTGCCGATGTTGAGTTTTTTTGCTGTAACCACCACGTTGTTGTCGTTTTTTTCAAGAAAATAATTCACGATACGCTTGTTATACTCCTCAAGAGTGCATTCGTTGAACAGAAAATTTGAAATAGAATCAGTTGTGTTAAAGTTAATGCTTTCGGGACCAATCTCGGTGGTATCAGAAAGCACTACTGCCAGTTCTATTACAGCCTTTAACTCACGCACATTTCCGGGATAACCATAACTCATCAGTTTTTCCTGCGCTTTAAGACTGATGTTTTTCTTGGGTAAATTGTTTGCTTCGCAAAATTCATCTGTAAAATATTTGGCTAACACGATGATGTCATTACCACGCTGCCTTAAGGGTGGTAATTCGATGGGTAATCCGAGTAACCGATAATAAAGATCTTCCCTGAAATTTCCATTCTTAACCTCGTCAGCCAGGTTTTTATGAGTAGAAACAATTAATCTGATATCAAGCTTAATGAGCGTATTATCTCCGAGGCGTGAGAGCTCGTTTTCCTGCAATACCCTCAACAGTTTTGACTGCATATTTAGGCTCATCTCGCCAATCTCATCCAAAAAAATGGTGCCTCCGTTGGCTTGTTCAAATTTCCCTATCTTTCGGGTGCTGGCACCCGTAAACGCACCTTTTTCATATCCAAATAATTCACTTTCAATAAGTTCAGAAGGTATGGCCGCCACGTTTACGGCCACGAATGGTTGGTTGGCCCTGGTAGAGTTGTAATGTATGGCC
>PCUL01000407.1:0-5987 GCA_002771745.1 Bacteroidetes bacterium CG18_big_fil_WC_8_21_14_2_50_41_14 | reverse complement strand
CATTTTTTATTGCCGTACTATTTCCTTTTATGTTGGTAAAATTGTATTTCTTCCCAACTTCTTCTTTTAGCACGGTGATTTCCCGTTTTAATTGCTTGTTCTCACGGATTTTATTGGCCACGTTCCAAAGCCTGTCCTGCGTATCCTGATCCTTAACGAAATAGTCGTAAGCCCCTTCTTTCAACAGGTAAACAGCCGTCTTTACATCCTCCTGCCCCGAAACAATAACGATGGGCAGATCAGGGTAATCAAAATGAACTTTTTTTAGGATACTGTCGCCCGAAAAATCGGGTAATCGATAATCCAATGAGATCATATCCGGCTTAAGGTGAAGATTTGTCAGACAATCCTTTCCTGTTAGATACAAATAAACTTCATTTTCAGGATTAAGTTGTAAATGGCGTTTTAACAATTCTCCATAAAAACGGTCGTCCTCAACAATAAATATTTTAAATGAACTCATAAAGTTTAGGTGTTTATGGGTTGTGACACACTGAGAGTTTCAACAAATGTAGTGCGTTTTTCCAATTGTTGGAATTAATTACAAACATTTCACTTAAAATATTTCAAGGGCATTGTTTCTTTAACGACTCACAAAGGCATGATAAGACCATCTGGTTGTTTTTGATTAATTTCGCGGCCACTAAACTCGCTTAATGAAGGTAATTTTTAGATTTTTTAAACGCTTTCTCCTGGTGATGCTGGTCATGCTTATTGGCATGCTCCTGATGTTCTACCTGTTAGCACCTGTTTATCAATTTTCCGGACCGGTTCCTTTTTCAGGGAAAAAAATCTACAACCCATATACCAACATGAGATCTTCTGACTGGAAAAAATATAATTTCCAGGTGCAATCAAAAGCCTGGATGGGCATTACCTCAGGACGTGACAATACCAACACGCTGATCGACAGTATTTATCATCAGCTGGGTTACGATCATGTTGCTACTTCTGATTATCAAAAGATTAACTCTTACCAAAGTGAACAACCCGCCTATATACCTACCTATGAGCATGGATATAACGCGTTTAAAACACACCAGGTTTGTATAGGCGCAAAAAAAGTATTGTGGACGGACCTTATTTTGTGGCAAAGCTTGAGTATGAAACAATGGATCATTGATTTACTCCAAAAAGATTCACGGTTTGTTGTGCTTGCCCACCCGTTGCTGCGCAATGGCTATACAATAAACGACATGAAATACCTCACCAATTACCAGGGAATTGAGGTACTCAATAACTTGCGGGTGAGCCTGGAACATTGGGATGAGGCACTTGGATCGGGCCAAATTGCATGGATTATCAGCAACGATGATGCTCATGATGTTCGAAACTCAAACGAAGTTGGCAGACGATTCACATTGATTAATTCGCCTTCGACAAACAATGAAGACATCATGGCTGCCCTGGAAAAAGGCAATGCCATCGGAGTTGATTTTTATCGCATCAGCGACGAACCCATGGAGGAAAAAATCATCCGGTCACGAATTCTTCCCTCCCTTATAAGTGTTGAGGTTAGCCATGACAGCCTGATAGTAACCATCGATAGCCTGGCAAAAGAAATACGATTTGTCGGCCATGGCGGTAAATTGCTTAAAACTGTGCATCATACCAACCTGGCGTTTTTTGTTATTCCAATAACAGAGCCATATGTAAGGACTGAAATAGAATTTGATAGCCACAGTGTATTTTACCTGAACCCGATGATCCGGTACAGTGGTAACGACTTAATAACCAGTAAAAAGGCCTCCATCAACCCATCAGCCACGCTCAGGTTAAGAATACTGTACTTTATTCTGGCACTTGTTATGGCCTATCTCTACAGACGATATCGCATTAAAAACTAAACGAACTCATGTAAAACAGGATGACAAAAAAAGTTGATTATACCCGTTACCTGATCATTCTTATGGTATTATCAGCCCTTGTCAGGGGAATAATTGCCTCTGTCATTGAACTTGGTAACGATGAAGTATATTATCGGCTCTATGCCATGTACCCCGATTGGTCGCATTTCGACCATCCATTGATGGTAGGTAGTGTGATCCAATTCTTTAGTTTGAACCTTTTATTTACCAACGAGTTATTTATCAGGATGGGATCCATTGTGTTTGGAACCATCAACCTTTGGCTGATGTTCCAGATTGGCAAAACCATTCGTGATGAACGTACCGGTTTTATAGCAGCCTTGTTATATACCTCATCGGTTTATGGGTTCATCATCACTGGTATTTTCATCCTGCCCGATACGCCACAAGGATTGTTCTGGCTTTGGTCGTTGTATTTAATGATGAAAACCTTACCGGGTTGTCCACGTATATACGAACACCGAAATAACATGATACAGCTGGGTGTGGTCATGGGCCTTGCCATCTTATCAAAATATTCTTCAGTATTTCTATGGGGAGGGGCTGTTCTTTATTTGGTGTTTTTCAACCGAAAATGGTTTAACAGCAGGTACCTGTATTATGCCCTGATCGCATCAACAGTTTTGGCTTTGCCTATTCTGATATGGAACCTGCAAAATGATTTCGTAAGTTTTACCTGGCAAAGTGAGCGGGTTAATATGGCCGGGCAAACCATTCGTTTTGATTACATGCTTACCGAACTCGTGGGGGAAATTTCATATAACAACCCCATTAATTTTATGCTGATTGTGCTGGCCGTGATTGCCTATTTCAGGGGAAAAATGACCATCAATAAAAGTGATGCCCGGGTCATGCTTCTCCTGAGTTTACCTCTCATCGGTACTTTTCTGGTTTTTTCTTTCTTCCGAAGCACATTGCCACATTGGACAGCTCCCGGTTATACCACCCTGATTCCTCTGACTGCTGCCTGGCTAACAGAAAAAGCACCAAACCGCCTGATCCCAAACTCAATAAAAGCGGCCTTGGGATTGTTGGTCCTGACACTCATACTGGGTATTGCTCAAATAAAAACCGGTTTAATTCCACTAGATAAAACGATCCTTTTTGAAAAGATAGGTGAAGGGGATCCTTCCCTCGATATGTTTGGTTATTCAGAAGCAGGAAAGGTTTTTGTGGAGATTGTACAACGCGATCGTAGAAATAATCAGATGAATGAAGAGGCCTTTTTGGTAGGAACCAACTGGTTTCCACTGGCCAATTACGACTACTACGCCGCCACACCCGCAAGAATAAAAAGTCGTGGTATCAACACCCTCGACCGCCTTCACAAGTATGCATGGATCAACCACATTGAAGGCGGATTTAAGTTGGGTTGGGATGCTTACTATTTAACCGACAGCCGTGATTTTAAGGCTCCCGACAGCACCCTTCGCAGTTATTTTGAAACCACCATCCCGGCAGACACCATCCAAATATCCCGAGGCGGCAAAATAGCAAAACGGGTATTTGTTTACAGGATGAAAAACCTGATCAAACTGCCTGATGATCCGTTACAACATGAATGAATAAATTTCCGGCACACTTTTATTAAGTTTGCTTCTTGTGTCGTGCATTCAACCGGTACCTAAAACCATGAAGGAACAAAAAGTAGAAAAAATAAATGTTTATCAGGTGTTTACCCGCCTTTACGGGAATAAAAACACTCATTACAAGCCCTGGGGAACCATTGAAGAAAATGGAGTAGGCAAGTTCAACGATTTTAACGACAAGTCTTTGTCGGAAATAAAAAAAATGGGGATCACCCATCTTTGGTTTACGGGTGTTCTACATCATGCCGTTATCCGCGATTATACAGCTTTTGGCATCACCAATGATGATCCTGATGTGGTAAAGGGCCGTGCCGGTTCACCCTACGCAGTAAAAGACTATTACAATGTAGATCCCGATCTGGCAGTGGATCCGGCACAACGCCTGCAAGAATTCGAAGCACTGATCAAACGCACCCACAACCACGATCTCAAGGCAATCATTGACATCGTGCCCAACCACGTGGCACGCAATTATCAGTCAGTTTCCAATCCGGACGGTACCGAAGACTTTGGCGCTTTGGATGACACTTCCGTGGAATATGCCCGTAACAACAATTTTTATTATGTCCCCGGTCAGGATTTTCAAGTTCCTGATTTTTTAAATGGCTATGAACCACTTGGAGGAGAACCCAACCCGCTTTCAGACCATTTTTTTTACGAAAGTCCGGCTAAATGGACCGGAAATGGATCGCGCGAAGCCAAACCCGGCTTTTACGACTGGTACGAAACTGTGAAAATCAATTACGGAATCCGTCCCGATGGATCTAAAGATTTTGAAACCCTTCCGGCAGAATATGCTCAAAAAGATTACAAGGAACATGCTGTCTTTTGGGCAGATAAACAGGTGCCCGATTCGTGGAAAAAATTCCGTGATATTGCTCTTTATTGGATCGACAAAGGCGTAGATGGTTTCCGCTACGATATGGCCGAAATGGTACCCGTTGAATTCTGGAGCTATATGAACTCATCGATTAAAATGAAAAACCCAAGGGCTTTTTTGCTGGCCGAAGTGTACAATCCATCTCTTTACCGGGATTACATTTTCATGGGAAAGATGGATTACCTTTACGACAAAGTGGAGCTTTACGATATACTGAAACACATCATGCAGGGATATGGAAGCACCGACAATCTGGTTCCAATCCAGGAGGGCCTGGCTGATATCGAGCACCACATGCTGCATTTTTTAGAGAACCATGACGAACAACGTATTGCCAGCATCGGTTTCGTCGGAAATGCGCAAAAAGGCAAGCCCGCTATGGTGGTTTCAACCTGTTTAAGTACCGCTCCAACCATGTTGTATTTTGGGCAGGAAGTGGGCGAACCCGGTGACGGAAACCCGGGGTTTGGATCTGAAACCCGTACCACTATTTTCGACTATTGGGGAGTGCCCAACCATCAATGTTGGATGAACAACGGCGCTTTCGATGGTGGACAGTTATCGATGAAAGAAAAAAACTTACGTGATTTTTATGTGAAGTTGCTGAATATGGTTAAAGACCACCCTGCCTTCACCGGGAAATATAAAGAAATACACCGCCACAACCGATCCCATACAGCTTACTACAACGATCGTGTTTTTTCTTTCGTCCGATGGGATGAAGATGAAAAGCTCATCATTGTGTGCAACTTCGATGCCGACAGTACCTTTGGTTTTCAACTATCTTTGGATTCGGATCTCATCAAACAATGGCAGCTTAAAAAGGGAGTTTTTCATCTCACTGACCTGCTGAGTGAACAGTTTGATTGCGAACTTATTGTAGATGACCGTGATGCCAGCTTGCGGGTGGATTTAAAGCCTTTGGATTCTGTTATTTTGAAGCTGGAGAAAGGTAACATAGAATAGATAAGAGCCGTTGAAAAACTTTTCAAAAGTTTAATACTTCGGGAAAGTTGTGATCGACATATTCATCACCTGTATTCAATTTTTTTTCTTTTTTCATCACAATAAAAAAAATGACTACCTTTGTTGGATCGTTAGTATGTTCATACATATGAACATTATAATAATGATTTTGTTTTCATCTTGTTTCGTTCATCGAAACATCACCAATAACCAACGAAAATGAAAAAGAGGAGACTACTTGTTATCATGGCTTGTTTGTTCGCCGGTTTTCAACTGTTTAGTCAACAAAGAACCATTACAGGAACTGTGACCGACAACTCCGATGGCAGCACTTTGCCGGGAGTAGCCATTTTAGCCAAAGGAACTACCAATGGTACAGTCACCGATATCAACGGGAAATACAGCTTATCGGTTGACGAATCGGTTAAAGTATTGGTATTTAGTTTTATGGGTATGCGCACCGAAGAACGCGAAATCGGATCCTTGTCTATGGTCAATGTACGCATGGAAAATGACAACATTGGCCTTGACGAAGTGGTAGTGATCGGATATGGTTCAGTAAAAAGAAGCGATCTCACCGGGGCTGTATCTTCTGTTAACATGGACAATCTAAAAGAAATGCCAGCCACGTCGTTTGATAAAAAATTACAAGGTCGTGTTTCTGGTGTACAGGTTACTACCTTA
>PCUL01000385.1 GCA_002771745.1 Bacteroidetes bacterium CG18_big_fil_WC_8_21_14_2_50_41_14 | reverse complement strand
AAGTAGTCCATGTGTTGAAATCAAAGGTCCCCTGTTCCCATCCTTCGAAGAATGGTAATGGGAAGCCCCATACTACATGAACACAATCACTTCCTTCCCATGCTGATTCCCCAATTTCTCCGGGGAAACCAAATACGGTCAGGTCATACAAGGCTGATACATCATAGCAATAATCGCCCGGGTCAATGGGGTTGATCACATAGGTAACCCATTCGTCAACACCCTGTCCTTCGTAAGGTACCTCGGCAATTTCTACACCATCCTGATACAATCTGAAAGCGAGTAAGCCATCCGGTACACCGCCTCCGGGATTGACGCCACCAAGGTATGGAACACCAAAGGCAGTCATCTGAGAAGCAGGTAAAGTAGAGGCAAAAGCAGTTCCCCCGGAAACAGGATCAAGAATCCTTAATTGGGCCTGTCCGGCAGAATTATTATAGGCTGTCAGGTAGATCATGCCATCATCCGGATTCCAGTTACCACCCTGGCCATAGTTAGCATCGTAGCCCAATGATCCTAAGGTCGTAAAAGTTCCGTCGGCTTGGTCAATCAGATAGGAATTATCGTTCACCAGACACCATCCATACATTTGGCCATCACCATCAACAGCAATGTCAATAAGGCCGGGGGCAAGATTGTTTGGTGAGCCAACAAGGGTAATCACACCTGTTTCTACATCCAATGTTCCAATCTGAGATTGGGTCAGGGAACCATCTGTGGTGGCAACATACATGGTGTTGGTGGTTCTGTCGCATGCCATACCATTGATAGCCCATCCGGAAGGTTGACCCGTGAAGTTAGCAATAAAAATTCCTGCACCGGTTGCAACATCAACAGAATAGAGGGCAACACCCCAGTTAGCAGAAACATACAGGGTGGTTTCATCATCGTTTAGGAAATCACCAGACGAAGGATCAGGAGCTGAAGCACCAACTGTTGTGGTACTATAAGTAGCCATATCCATCGTATACAGCGTGTTTGAGGTTACACTGGATATCCAGGCAATATTTTCACCAAACCTGGGGATTCCTGTGTAGATTGCTGAATTCTCACCGTCATTTGGATTCAAACTTTGAGGAGCTGCTCCTAAAGAATGGTTTCGTGTGCCTTTCACCGGCTGGTTTTCAATAACAACATCCGGCCTGGTAATGATAGGACCTGACACTGTCATTGGCGGGTTCCACATCAATGGGATTTCGTTGGTGCCATAGATATATTCGTCACCCAAATTTCGTGGAGGATACAGGTATCCTGAGGTCCAGGTATATTCGACAGGATCGGAAATACCGCAGGCATAAACAGCGGCTACACCGGCTGTGTAAGTTTGACCATAGGTCAAATCACGGTAGGCGTAAGTACGTGTATCAACATCTGTATAGGTTACAAAAGCTCCATCCAGGTATACATAATATCCCACAACAACGGCAGGTCCGTTGGTGATTGATACATTGTCAACGGCCCATCCTGCGGCCCATTCTCCCTTGTCATCGTAATGGAAGGCAAACCAAATGGCTGAATTTCCACCTGGTCCTGAGAATGCACTCAAATCCACGGTTTCGGTTGTCCAGGCACTTACTGCCGACATCGACTGAAGGATATCCCAGGTAGTTCCACCATCAAGGCTGTATTCTACATAGGCTTCCTCGCCAAATTGCATGGTGAAGAAATGGTCGAAGGTCAATACAAAATCGGCACTCTCCCTTAAGTCAATCAAAGGGGTGATCAAATAATCTACACTGGCGTCGTTACCACTGACCGCCACATCGTCGTTCGTAAAAGCATAGAAACCATCGCCGGTTGGAATGGGGAAATAAGTACTTCCGCCATCATCGCCGCGCTGCCATCCTTCACCATCGCTGGTGGCTTGCCATCCAACCGGTGGGAAGGTGGTGCCTTCGAAGGTCTCTACATCCAATGCAAAGATAATGGGCTCATCCCAGGTGGCTACTGATGTTTGGGCATCAACATACAGGTTACGTGGCATGTATTCTTTTTCTGTAAGAACCAAATCGTAAACCACATCACCACTGATGGTAACCGTAAAGGTAATGGGATTGTAACCCACTTTGAATACAGTTATTGTATATCTGCCATCGATCACACTATCGAAAACAACTGTTCCATCAGGACCGGTTACATCGAAAAGCGATTGATAAGGATACCCGGAACCTATGAGGCTAACTTCTGCGCCTTCAGGCGATTCACCATCGCACAAAGTAATATTAACCGTTACCTGATTGTCTAATAAGTGAGCCACAACATTTGAGTAAACCCATTCTGATTCGCCGCTGGTGTATACCGCTTTTACTGCATAAGCATAGAATCCCGGTGCCAATCCACCCCATCCGGTATGGTTGTAAGAGGTGGTCGTGGGATTAGTTAACGATGTTAAGGTACCTGATTGTGGTCCAATAACAGGATCAAAATCGCTAGCCAGCGCTACTACATAGTTGGTCAGGTCTCTGTCGCCGGTAACCGGTGCATTGGCCACGGGTAGGATTTGTCCTGATTTTTCTGTTCCACTCGTATAATTGGGTTCGCCACTGGCAATAAACAACGACCTGGC
>PCUL01000405.1 GCA_002771745.1 Bacteroidetes bacterium CG18_big_fil_WC_8_21_14_2_50_41_14 | reverse complement strand
AGATGTAATAATGGCATTCTATGGGATAAAGCATCTGCAATACAACTGAAGGGCTTATTGTATTTGGCAAATGGCAATAAAAAAAATGAAAGGGTTCATGGGATAAAGTATCCACATGGCAACTATCTCCCAGGCATAAAAGCAGACGGTTAAACGTAGTGAATAAGGGGCTCGGAGGTAAACGTGAATTATTGTTGTCAGAAAATTCTATTTGCAATGGGGGCCCCGATGGTGTTAACGAGGAAGGCGGCAGGTGTTTCCATATTTATGATAGCCGGGTGTGGTGGGTACTGTTGTAGCAGAGGGGATGGTTTTCGACCGGTTGTTGGGATTTGTAGCGTTGGACGGCGTTATGGCTCTTGATCTGTGCCGTGAATGTAATACGGTTCATTTATCATTTTTTATACCTTCCAGCACCTGATCAATGATACGTTCTGCTGTCTTTACCGGGAAGGCTGTATGTTTTGCCACATCGATGCAGTCTTTTATCTCCGGCTTTCCTTTGCCGTTGATAGTGGTGGTGTGGTTATTGTTAAATCCGGAGGAAGGCAGGAGGTCATAGGCCGGAGAAAGTTTCCAGCTATTATCACGGTAAACAAATGAAAAGTTTTTTGCATGGTCATCTTTGTTTCCGATGGCGATATTAAAGACCATCAGTCTGAATATCTTTTCCACTTCGTTGATGTCTCGGGTCAATGCCATTGTTGCTTTGAGGAGGTCGATGTAATCAAGTGACGGCAGGCGATGACTGGCATACAACAAACCGGCAGCGGTATGCACGTGAATTTGTGTGTCGGCAATGCGGTCAAATCGTTGCACACCAAAATATTTTCCATCAAACAAGCGGGTTTCAGGCATTTCGATCCCACATTTGCCAGCCATTTGTGCATGTTGGTATTCAATAATGCCCACTTCTTCGGGGTCAACAGATGCCCTGAATTTGATTAGCCAATCAGTTCCATCGATTTTTAAAAGCACTTTTGGCCTTGCACCACCAGAAGAACCTGCATTGCTAAAAATTTCTTCCAGGGCAGCCGTAGCATCTGCCTGAAGAATTTTAGCCACCTCGTTGGCATAGTAATCAAGCTGATGGGTTATTTCATCATGAAGTAGATCAGTCTGAGCCGGGAGATATGATAGAGCACCCATTCCACGATTGCCCACGAGACTGAGCCTGTCAACGACAGTAAAATCAGCCGGATTAAACCCTTTTTCCTTCAACCAACGATCGGTAAGCAGCGTACCCCAACCATCAGGCAAGCTATCATTAAATACGCCAAAAAGCCCATTGAAAGGTTCTGCTCTGCCAGTAAAAACCCCGCTTTTCAAGGGAAGGTAAAAGGGTGATATGGAAAATCCACCTCTAACCCATTCGGGTTCATACTCAAACAAACAACGTCTGTCGGGGGCAAGTGCCAGCCTTCCAAGCTTTTGTGCCTGATAGTAAACATCAAGCGATGCAGGGTGTTTAAGCATTTTGGCTGCCCCTTTCACGCTTTTTTACTTTTGACATCTTCAAGACTTCTTCGATGCTTTCGTATTGCCGTTTGGAAAACAAATGTTCAAATTCCTCGGTGGCATCCAAAACTACAGCAATCATTAGAAGGTGTTTAAGCGATATTTCATGACTGTTTTCGAAACGTTTGAGTGACCCCATACTTACACCGGCTTTTGTTGCAAGTCCTTTTTGGGTGAGGTTTAGTTCGAGCCGATGCGCACGCATGCGAACCGCTATCCCTTTCATGATGGCAACAGGGTTGAAGTTATCCAGAAGAAAGTCATTATCAGCTATCATATTAAACGTTGATATTAGATATTAGTATTAAAGCTAAAATATAAGCTGTTACAAAGATAATGATTATTTTGGTTTTTGGGTGTTAGTGAGGGGGCGACGGGATTGACAGGGTCGACTTGAGCGACATGACCAAGGGGGCGATTTGGGTGAAGGGTTTTGTTAACTTAAATTGAAGGGTAAAAGGGTGACAGTGTTCGACCCTGGAATAAATTCCAGGGTTACAATGTCGGCCATACCTGACGGTATTGGGATTCTCATTATGTTTTAACTTTTTAAAAACGTGAATTTTTTTTACGTTTTTTTATTTTTATGCAACTAGCTTAAGTTCCGATGTAATAAGGGATAGAGCCTTGTTAATTTGTAAATAGGCCTCTTCAATTTTTGATGGGTTCTCCACGTTCTGCTTTATCGCCTTTTTGCAACTCTTTGATAACAACGGTGATACAAAATATGAATAATTAAAAATCATGTAATACATCCACTTATACCCTTCCTCTGTAAGTTGATAGTAATGAGTGTTTTTCATCTTTTTTATTGCCCCCCGAACCCTCAATTTTCGTAATTCATAGGCTATTTTTGCAGTTTTAGGCGAATCGCCCAGTTTTGCCCTTAAATCCTTGTTGCGAAACCCCAATACATGATAATTGGAACTTATCAAAATTGATATCAGGGCCAATTGGTTCTGCTTCCTTAAATCAGGAGCCGGGATCTTCTGGCCGTTTGCCGTTACGATCGTTTGCTGGTATTTATCATACATCTCGGTAGAAATGCTTGATAAATCAATATCGCATAGCGTGTTAAGATA
>PCUL01000199.1:463-2956 GCA_002771745.1 Bacteroidetes bacterium CG18_big_fil_WC_8_21_14_2_50_41_14 | reverse complement strand
ACATGAGTGGTATGGTCAATAAGGTATCTTTTGTAATCTCAAAAGAAGCTTTTTTAAATTTAGGCGGTTGTGGGATTCCCGGCAATGGGTAATTGGATATACCCACCGGTTCGTCTGGAATGCCAAATCCTTTGACGGTGAGTTTGCCTGAGCCATCAACGTCCTGAAACAGTGCAATGGCATAGTTGCCGGCAGGTACTTGCTTAAAACTAACCAGTATGTTTTCTTTGTCAGGTACCACTACCAGTGAATCGAAGGCGTATTTCGATTTGAAGCCTTTTTCATCCATATACAGCCCGATAATCAGCGGAGCTTTCCTGATTTCGATTTGTGTTATGTTTAAGGTGAGGGTAAATTGTTTTTGTGCTTGCAATCCGAATGCCAATATAAAGGCAGCAAAAAACAGGAGTGTATTTTTTTTTGTACGATGCATCGGATTACGACCCTTTTCTTTTGTCGATAAAGATAACGGGTTTTCTGGAATGTTCATGCATTTGAATATCGGCGATTTCGGTGGGGGAGAGGAATAAGATTTCAGGTGCGACCCTTAACCTGGCACGGAAATGGTCCTTGATGCGTTTTTCTATTCCGGGAACGGTTTGGCGGACGCCTGCTTTCACCAGGATTTCATCAGTGCCCAAAGCGTTGGTGTAAACTTCTACAACATAGTTTTCTATTTGTTGAATTTCGTTTAGTACATCATAAATGGCCGGCGGATAGAGTGTTGTGCCTTTCAGCTTAATCATGTGTTGTTTACGGCCGATTACAGGGCCCAGGCGCATGGTGGTGCGGCCGCAGGAACAAGGTTCCGTAAAATGGTGGCACATATCACCTGTTTTGAAACGCAGCAAAGGCATGGCTTCCACGCCCAATGTGGTGATGGTGACTTCTCCGGGTTCTCCTTCTTTCACCGGAAGGTTGTTTTCATCCAAAAATTCTACAATAATCATTTCGGGGTGGTGGTGTCCGCCGCGCCCGGCTTCACATTCTGTGAAGGCAGTGCCCATTTCGGTGGAAGCATAGGTACTATAGAGTTTGATGTCCCATTGATCCGTGATTTTCTTCCCCAACGTGTTCAGGGTGAAATCGTTGTTGCGGATGGGTTCGCCAATGCAAACCGCCTTTTCAACTCCCAAATCACGGTAGTTGATCCCCTGGCTGTCGGCGTATTCAATGAGTTTTGGAATAAATGAGGGTACGGTAATGAGTCCGGTGGGCCGGAATTTTTTCATGCTTTCTAGCTGAAGCCTTTGTAATCCCGGACCACTACGTATGATTCCGGCACCCAGTTTGCGCAATCCAAGGAAATAGGCCATTCCTGCCATAAACCGCTTGTCGAGGGTGACCATCAGTTGAAAAACATCTTCTTTGGTGGTGTTTGCACATGAAAACGATATATATTCGTTGTAAGCCAGGCGATCAAGGTCGTTGTTGGTCATGGCGAAGGTAACGGGTTCGCCCATGGTTCCGGAGGTTGTCACATAATCGATAATTTCATTTCTTTCCACACAAAGGAAATCGTCGTTGTGTTGCTGAAGATCGTCTTTGGTGGTAACCGGTAACTGAACCAGGTCATCCAGATTACAGATACTGCGATAGTCTGTATTGTTTTGATGAAACAGGTTTTTATAGAATGCGGAATTCGTATTCAGGTATTCCAAAAGCGCTACCAACCTTCGTGATTGGTATTGTCGGATTTCTTCTGGTGATTTGGTTTCAATCTCAGGAACGTAACTCATGAAGTGCAAATTGCGATAAATTGGGCGAATTCCCTGTTTGGATTCGCTACGCGAAAATACTCATTTTTTCTTTCTTTCAAAGGCAAGAATGTAGCCGGGTCGCTAAATCTCATTGCTCACTCACACCCCGGTTAGTTACCAAATGTTGGCTTTAGCGTTTGACTTTTGAAAAAACCAATTCGCTTTTTTTTGCCGCTTTTAGGTGAAGTGCAGAAGATGTTACATTGCTTATAACCAGTAAATTGCCTGGTCCTAAGTCGAAAAAATCATTGTCCAGATGCATGTTGATATGTCCGGAATAGAGGTAAATAATCAGCCAATCCCAACCAGGTTCAACCGGATAATCAAGTAGTTGGTTTTCTTCAATTACAACAGCAGTAAGATCAACACTTATCTTTTCCGTGGTCATCAAATTAAAATCAGTGCATCTGCCTACGGAGGTGGTTTTCCAATCCCCCTCAAATGTATCCACATCGAATTTACGAAGGTTTTTTGCGTAATGATTTTGGTGATTGATCCTGATTTCGCCGTCCAGAATCATTATTTTTCGTGTGACTCCCGGCAACGAGGTAAATTCAGATTTTTCCATTTCAACTCGAGCTGTGCTGAGCCTGAAAATAAAATTGCGCTTTTGGTAACTGGCATCGGGAGGAAAAATGTAAAGTTGAGTAGTGGTGCCTCCCGACCAGTCGCTAACTTTAAATTGTTGGTTGCTCAGAATGGCTGTTTGCATCTTAATGGGCCAATTTTAGTC
>PCUL01000199.1:0-445 GCA_002771745.1 Bacteroidetes bacterium CG18_big_fil_WC_8_21_14_2_50_41_14 | reverse complement strand
TTGCATCTTAATGGGCCAATTTTAGTCCAACAATCCCAACGATGATTAAAAAAGCGGATAGCAACCTCCAAATGCTTGCTGAGTCGCCGAAATAAACAATGCCAATGACCAAAGTTCCAAACGCACCAATTCCGGTCCAAACCGCATAGGCTGTTCCCATAGGAATTGTTTTTTGTGCGATCCAAAGAAATAACCCACTCAAGCTCATCGATATCACCGCCAACGTAATCCCAATTGATTTTGAAGGCATGGTTTGCGAAATTTTTAATCCCAGGGGCCAGCCGATTTCAAAAAGGCCGGCAATTAATAAATAAAACCAATTCATACAATTTCATTTTTCACTAACTTAAATAGTTTCAGAATTTTCAATAATGATATGACAAATAAAGCCAAATTATCCATGTTTTCCAAGAGAATTCAGTATCCTTTTTCTCGTGATGAAAAG
>PCUL01000164.1 GCA_002771745.1 Bacteroidetes bacterium CG18_big_fil_WC_8_21_14_2_50_41_14 | reverse complement strand
CGGAGTCGTTGTGCCACTCATACCGGAGCAAAGTGTGCCACCTGTACCGATTGATGTTGTGCCACTCATACCGGAGCAACTTGTGCCACTCATACCGGAGCAACTTGTGCCACCTGTACCGGAGTTATTGTGCCACTAAAAGCAACTGATGTAATTTCTACCGTATAAGCTTTAAAACTAAGAAAAGCTTATGGCCGCAAAAAAGGTAGATGTTATGGAATTAAAACAACTGTTACAGTTAAAAATGAAGGACGAGAGCAATCGTTCCTGTGAAAAGAAGATGGGTATCCATCGCAATACCATTAATCATTACGTACGGCTATTCAAGGCTTGTGGGATTGGTTATGAGTTGTTATTGGATTACGACGACAAATCCCTTATGGAGATGTTCCCCGTCCGTGAAGCGCTTAATACAGGGCGCTACAGCATTCTATCGGGTTACTTTACCCATTTTGAAGGAGAGCTAAAAAAGACCGGCTGTACGCGTGAAGTGCTTTGGCGCGAATACATCCAAAATCACCCCGACGGTTACGGCTATAGTCAGTTCAACGAACATTTTGCTCGCTGGAGAGACAAGGTAAAAACCAGTGGCAAACTCATTCATAAAGCCGGTGATCAGGTTTATGTTGATTATACAGGTCAAAAGCTTCGCGTAACCGATAGGTATACTGGTGAGATTACTGAGGTTGAAGTATTTGTAGGCATTCTGCCAGCAAGCCAATACACCTACGTGGAAGCCAGTATGAGCCAAAAGAAGGAAGACTTCATTTCTTCCATGAACCGCTGCCTGACCTTCTTTGAGGGTGTCCCCAAGGCCATTGTAACGGACAACTTAAAATCCGCTGTCAGCAAGGCCAGTAAGTACGAAGCTGTTTTAAACAAAAGTTTAAAAGACTTTGCCATTCATTACAAAACCAGTATTAACCCTACCCGAGGCTACTCGCCCCAGGACAAAGCACTGGTTGAGGGAGCTGTAAAACTGGTTTATCAACGCATCTTCTACGACTTAAACAAAATGATCTTCTTCGATCTGCCAACGCTAAACCAGGCCATTGGGGGCAAGCTTTTCCAATACAACAACTATTTGATGAAACAATTGGAAACCAGTCGGACCAAACAGTTTTTAGATATTGAGAAACCTTATCTATCACCACTTCCTACAGACTTTTACGAACTCAAAGAATACCGCAGGGCCAAGGTGCAAAAGATGGGTTTTGTATATTTAAGCAAAGACAAAAACTATTATAGCGTTCCTTATCGGTATATAGGGCAAATCGTTGAAGTGCAGTATAACTCGATGGATGTAGAAATTTATTTCAAGCATGACCGTATTGCTACTCACAAGCGCAATTACCGTGCGGGGTCATACACTAAAATAGACGATCATTTAAGTAGTGCACACAAGTTTTATCAGGGATGGAGTCCTGAATTTTTTCTTTCCTGGGCAAAAAAATCAGGGGCCAATGTTGAGGCTTATATCGGCAAGCTTTTGCAAAAGGACTCCTATCCCGAATTGGCTTATAAACAATGTCTGGGGGTAATTAACCTGAACAAACTACATACCGACCAACGTTTGGACAATGCTTGTAAAATGGCCCTTGACCAACCCCGGTACGGGTACCATATTATCAAAAACATTTTGGTAAACAAAATGGACCTGATGCAACCAACATCCGAATTAATCCCACATATCGCCAAACATGACAATATCAGGGGGTCACAATTTTACAACTAAAAACAGACCATAAAATGAATAATCAAAATACCATCGAAAAAATGAAACACATGCGTTTGGGCGGTATGGCCCAGATGCATTACACAAACATAAACAGCAATATCAACCTGGATTACACCATTGACCAGTATGTGGGCATGCTTGTAGACCAAGAGTGGGAAAACCGGGAAAACAACAAGATCAAGAAACTCATAAAAACAGCAAGGTTCCGTTATCCGGCCACCATCCTTGATGTAGATTATACTGCCAACAGGCAGTTGGATAAAAATACGTTCCAAAGACTCGCTTTGCTCGACTTTGTCCGTAACCGTGAAAACGTGATCATCACAGGTGCCACAGGGACAGGGAAAAGCTACCTGGCCCAGGCTCTGGGACACCAAGCCTGTATGATGTCAATGAAAACACTGTACTACAATACGTCAAGGCTGATGGATCATCTAAAAATAGCTCGTCTGGAAGGTAGTTATACCAAATCACTCTTGGTCATTGAAAAAGCTGACCTGTTGATACTGGATGATTTTGGACTCTCTGCATTCGATAATCAGGCCCGTCAAGCGCTCATGGATATCATTGAAAGCAAATATGACCATACTTCTATTATTGTCAGCTCACAGATCCCCGTTGCCTCATGGCACGAACTTATTGGGGAAGGAACCGTTGCCGATGCTATACTGGATCGAATCGTGCACTCGTCACATCGAATACAGTTAAAAGGAGAATCTCTCAGAAAAAACAAACTCAAATGAAATGTAAAAACGAAAAATAAAGATGTGACTTTTTTAAAAATTAAAATGTAAAAAATCAGAATAAAAAAATGTATAAATTTGGCTTGGAAATTATACCAGTTTTAACTG
>PCUL01000262.1 GCA_002771745.1 Bacteroidetes bacterium CG18_big_fil_WC_8_21_14_2_50_41_14 | reverse complement strand
ATAGTCATCGCCAATACAGCCTACCTCTCCTGTTGACGCCATATCGACACCCAACACAGGATCGGCCTTGCTCAATCTCGAAAATGAAAATTGTGACGCCTTTACACCTATATAATCGATATCGAAAAGGGTTTTGTTGGGCTTTACCACCTTTTCGCCCAGCATGATACGTACGGCGATATCAATAAAGTTGGTTTTGAGTACTTTGCTCACAAAGGGTAAACTTCTGGAAGCGCGCAGATTACATTCAATCACCTTGATGTCGTTGTCTTTGGCCAGAAACTGAATGTTAAACAGCCCGCTGATGTGAAGTTGCTCGGCAATCAGGCGACTTATTTTCTTGATTCTACGCAAAGTTTCCACATACACTTTCTGTGGCGGAAACATGATGGTGGCATCACCGGAGTGTACCCCGGCAAATTCGATATGTTCAGAAATGGCATAAGCGATAATCTTCCCATCATCAGCCACGGCGTCCATTTCTATTTCTTTGGCATCGGTGATAAACCTCGACACCACCACCGGATATTGTTTAGAAACCTGGGTGGCCAGATTGAGAAAATGCTCCAACTCGTCGCGGTTAGAGACAATGTTCATGGCAGCTCCCGAAAGCACATAAGAAGGTCTCACTAACACCGGAAAACCCACTTCATGGGTGAACTCTATGATTTCTTCCAAAGAGCTGAGTTCCTTCCATTCAGGCTGATCAACTCCCATTTTGTCGAGCATTTCCGAAAATTTAAAACGGTTCTCGGCCCGGTCGATGTGCAGCGGACTGGTTCCTAAAATCGGAATGTTTTGTCGGTACAGCCGCATGGCCAGGTTATTTGGGATCTGACCTCCGGTGCTCACAATCAAACCTTTGGGAAGTTCCAATTCCGAAATATCCAGGATGCGTTCCAGGGTAAGTTCCTCAAAATACAACCTGTCCGAAACATCGTAATCAGTGCTTACCGTTTCGGGATTGTAATTCACCATAATGGATCGGTATCCGCATTTTTGAACTGTTTGAAGGGCATTTACACCCGACCAGTCGAATTCCACACTGCTGCCAATGCGGTAGGCTCCTGAGCCAAGTACCATCACCGATTTTCCGTCCTGTTCAAAATTGATGTCGTGCTCCGAACCATGATAGGTCAGGTACAGATAATTGGTGGTTGCAGGATGCTCTGCGGCAAGGGTGTCGATTTGTTTAACATAAGGTACAATTCCCAAAGTTTTTCTAAATTGTCTGATTTCCAGTATTTCATCATCCTTATGACCGATGGACCGGTTGCTGAAAAGCAGACGGGCTATCTGAAAATCAGAAAATCCGGCTTGTTTTACCTCAAGCAGCAAACCTCTGGGAAGTTGCCCTGGTCCTGGATAAGTTAGTAATTCCTGCTCCAACTGACTAATATTATGTAGTTTATGCAAGAACCAACGATCAATCTTCGTTAATTCGTAAACTTCGTCCACCGTCATGCCCTGGTTAAAAGCCTGTGCCACCGCAAAAATTCTGGAGTCGGTTGGGTGGTTGAGGGCGGCTTTCACATCCGGGATATCCAATTCCTTGTTGGCGGCAAAGCCATGCATGCCCATGCCGATCATACGCAGACCCTTTTGGATGGCTTCTTCAAAGCTGCGTCCGATGGCCATCACTTCACCCACACTCTTCATCGAACTGCCCAGTTCTCTGGAAACTCCCACAAACTTACTCAAATCCCAACGTGGAATTTTCACCACTAGGTAGTCCAATGCCGGTTCAAAAAAGGCTGAGGTGGTTTTGGTGATGTTGTTTTTAAGCTCGTGCAAACCGTATCCCAGGCCAAGTTTGGCAGCCACAAAAGCCAAAGGATATCCGGTAGCTTTGGAGGCAAGGGCGCTTGAGCGCGAAAGCCGGGCGTTAACTTCAATCACCCGATAGTCTTCCGATTCGGGATCGAGGGCATATTGTACATTACATTCTCCCACAATGCCCACGGCCTTTACAATTTTAATACTGAGTTGTCGTAGTTTGTGATATTCCCGGTTGGTCAACGTCTGCGATGGAGCCACCACAATGCTTTCTCCTGTGTGGATGCCCAGCGGATCGAAATTTTCCATGTTGCAAATGGTCAGGCAGTTGTCGTATTTATCGCGTACCACTTCATACTCAACCTCTTTCCAGCCTTTCAGCGATTCTTCCACCAGGATTTGTGAAGAGTAGCAGAAAGCTTTGTTGGCCAACTGCACAAGTTCGCCCTTGTTGTCGCAAAATCCGCTGCCCTGTCCTCCCAAAGTAAAAGCTGCTCGCACGATCAGTGGAAATCCGATGGTGTCGGAAGCATTCAGGGCATCTTCGAGGTTGGTAACTGCCACGGATTTTGGCGTTTTTATATGAATCTCACCCAGTTTACGGGCAAATTTTTCCCTGTCCTCGGTTTCGATGATGGCTTCAACAGGAGTTCCAAGTACCTGAATTCCAAACTTCTCGATAATCCCAGATTTGTGGAGGGCGATGCCACAGTTCAAGGCAGTTTGTCCGCCAAAGGCCAGCAGCAACCCTTCCGGTTTTTCTTTTTCGATGATCCGTTCCACAAAATAAGGCGTTACCGGCAGGAAATAAATCTTGTCGGCCATGCCTTCGGAAGTCTGCACGGTTGCTATATTCGGATTGATCAGGATGGTAAAAATCCCCTCTTCCTTCAGGGCCTTCAGTGCCTGAGTTCCACTGTAATCAAACTCGCCTGCTTCACCAATTTTTAGTGCACCTGAACCCAACAGCAGGACTTTTTTTATCTTGTTTTCCATGATTCTGTGTTTTTGATAAATTCACCAAATAGAAAGGCTGTGTCGGTTGGACCGCTGGAGGCTTCGGGATGAAACTGGGTGGTTAATATCTGTTTGCTCTTGTGTTTAATGCCTTCGTTGCTGCCATCGTTCAGATTGGTGAACCAAACTTCCCAGTCGTTTGGCAAATTGTTGGCATCCACAGCATAACCATGGTTTTGTGAAGTAAGATAAGCCTGATTGGTTCCGGCCATCAAAACTGGTTGGTTATGACTGCGGTGTCCGTATTTGAGTTTATAGGTTTGCGCCCCGGCAGCCAGAGAAACCAATTGGTGCCCCAGGCAAATTCCAAAAATGGGTCGATCCTCATTGATGGATTCTCTCAAATTCAAAATGGTGGCCTGGCACATTTCCGGATTACCGGGACCGTTTGAAATAAACAAACCATCGTATTCTTCCCGCTGGTAATCATAATCCCAGGGTACACGGATGATGGTGGTATCATATTTTAATAAATACCGGATGATGTTGTTTTTTACTCCGCAGTCAATCAGTAAGATGCGGTTTTTTCCATGACCATAAACCTGCTTCTCACGGACGCTCACCCGGCTTACCAGGTTGTCGTGGTTGGGATCGTAAAACGGAATGTCCTGATCGAAAACAATTTTAGCCAGCATGGCACCTTTTTCCCTGATATGACGTGTGAGAGCACGGGTGTCAATTCCAAATAAGGCTGGTATTTTTTCCTCTTTCAACCAATGTGCCAGACTTTGTGATGCATTCCAATGGTGATATTCTTCGGAGTAGTCGGAAATAATCAGCGCGTTAATATGGATGTGTTCTGACTCGAAATGGGCCAGAAGGTCATCTTCGACCGCCTTTCCAGGAACACCATAATTACCTATCGAAGGGTAGGTGAGGACTAATATCTGTCCTTTGTATGAAGGATCGGTTAGGCTTTCCGGGTAACCGGTCATAGCGGTGTTAAATACGATTTCTCCGGCAGCGGGGATTTCCGCGCCGAAAGAGAATCCGGTGAGTTGCATACCGTCTTCAAGGATGAGGGTCGCTTTTCGGTAGTTTTTTTCTTTCATGTGGTAGCAAAAAAAAGACGGCTAATGCCGTCTTAACGTATATGATAAGTAATTTGGTTCGCGTCGTTGGTGTCCTGAGGATGTTCTGGAAAAATTTCCGTTTTTTTCATTAATAAATGAATAAGTTCGGGGTGCAAATATAAACCAATGTTTTACCTGAACTTTTCCAATGTTCAAAACTTTGGAAAACTAATTAAAACTCCAGGGTGATTCCAACCGGACAATGGTCAGATCCAATCATCTCCGGCAGGATAAAAGCCTCTTTTACATTGTCTTTGATGGAATGGCTCACCAGAAAATAATCAATTCTCCAGCCCACATTTTTTACACGGGCATTAAACCGGTAACTCCACCAGCTGTAAGCCACTTTATCGGGGTGCAAATGTCTGAAAGTATCTGTAAATCCGTTGTTTAACAGGTTGCTGATGCCATCTATTTCCACCTGAGTGTAGCCGGCGGTTTTATTGTAATTTGATTTTGGATGAGCCAGGTCGATGGGCTGATGAGCTACATTTAAGTCGCCGCAAAGGACAACGGGTTTGGTTTTTTCCAGGTTTTTAAGGTAGGCCATAAAATCGGCATCCCATTGCGAACGGTAATCCAAGCGGGCCAGCTCGCTGCCTGAATTTGGGACATATACATTTACAAGATAGAAATGTTCATATTCGGCGGCCAGCACCCGGCCTTCCAGGTCGTGAACTTCGATGCCCATGTCGCGTTCTACCTTGATCGGGTTTTGCTTTGTAATGATGGCGGTTCCTGAATAGCCCTTTCTGTCAGCGGAATTGCAATAAAAAGGCAGGTTGCTTTGATTGAGCACTTCTGCCACCTGATCGTCCTGGGCTTTGGTTTCCTGTAGGCAAAGTGTATCTGCGTTCAGTTCGTTTATCTTATCGAGAAATCCTTTCTTTTCGATGGCCCGGATGCCGTTTACGTTCCAGGATATGAGTTTTAGCGTCATAAGTCGTGAGTTTTTTTTAGCGAAAATAATAGAATTTGTGGAGGGGTAGGGGTGAAGTAAGAATTTTTACCGCGGAGGCGCAAAGGACGCAAAGGGAATTATTAGTTAAACAAAAGAGATTGTGTTTTCTCAGTGTTCCCTGTACTTCAGTAGTTTTCTTTTAATTCCTTATTTGGTAGTTTTACCATCATACAACCTGGTAAACACGTTGTCTACAGGCTCCCAAAGTTCAATCTTGTTGCCTTCGGGATCCATGATGTGCACAAACTTTCCATATTCATAGGTCTCGATTTCATCCAGGACGGTAACGCCGTTTTCTTTCAGTTCCTTCACCAGTTCTTCCAGATTTTCTACCCGGTAGTTAATCATAAACTCCTTCTCCGAAGGCTCAAAATAGGTGGTCTTTTCTGCGAACGGACTCCATTGTAAATACCCTCTTTGATCCGGTTTGTCGCTGCTTCTGAATTCAAAAAGCGATCCGTATTCGTTGGTCACCAGACCTAAATTATTATTATACCAATCGTTGAGCATTTTAGGATCTTTGCTTTTGAAAAACACGCCTCCTATACCCGTTACTTTTTTTCTATTTTCCATTTCATTTTTAGTTTTATGGTTTTCCTGTGAAAGCCATGCGTGAATACTGTCAAGTACTTGTTTTTGTTGGCCTTCCGGCAGATTGTTGATTCTGGTTCTATGACTTCCTCCTTTTTTTACGATCTTAATGCTGTTGGTTTGTCCATCCAAATCAACAGCAGTTGCCGACCAAGGATCGTTTTCTCCGTAAATAAAGATCATATTTTTCGCCAGGTGGCGAAGATAGAAATCCACTTTATACATCAGTTCTGGTTCAAAAACAACTGTTTCACCTTTTGGAAAGGTAAAATCAAAGGTAGGGTTTGACTGATAAGAAGTATACTCTTTAAAGGGTTCAATATCATATCCGTAAAGGCCAATCTCGTGCATGGCCTGGTAAAAATACGGCTGGAGTTTTTCGATGCCTTGGTTGGATATCCAGTCGATGCCGGCTACTTTATCGAGGTGGTTCACCATGTGGTCGGTACTTTGATTGGAATTAGGGATCTTATCGTAGTCGATCATACCCCACTGCCAGAAGGCGAAAGAGTATTCAAACACCAACAGATCATAGGCTTTCTCAAAACCCATGGAATACGTGAGGTGCTTTTTATTGGCCAGATTGATGAATTCATCCAGGAACTTTTTCTTGTTTTTAAACATGGTAAGCTGGTAGTTGAAAACGGCATTTCTACAAGCCGAATCGCCTACATGCGCTAAAAATGGGTACACCCGTTTGTCTTCCGACGAAAAAGCCACCGGAGCCACATAAGGCACACAAATGTCAGCATCTTCGGGATAAAAATATTTGAAGAAATTAACGGTCTGACCTCCTTTGCTGATGCCTGTTGCAATTATCTTTCCAGGATAAATCTCCCTGATGAATTTAGCAATACGGTGGTGATCGGTGGCTGCATTTTCCACACTCATAAACTTCCACACCAGACTGTCGGGTTTGGATTCGCTAAAATACCGGTGCTCAATGCATACCTGATTGGCATCGAGATATTTTGTGAGTTCGTACTCAAAGTCTTTTTCAGTAGCGGAATTGGCATCATAACCTTCGGTGATAAATACCACTGGCTGGTCGAAATTCCTGTGTGAGATAAAAACCCTTTGATTGAATGAGTCAAGACAACCTCCATGATAATCAACAGGTTGTTTAAAATAGACCAGGTATTTTTCACTAAAATCAGTATTGGTTTCCAATGGTTGAAATGAAAAATCGTAAGCAGATTTCAATTGATCGAGCCGCATCTTAAGAGGCTGTGCAAAAGCTGTTTGAAAACCAATACTCAATAAAAAGAGCATTGAAAAGGAGTAGATTTTTTTCATGAAGCGAAAATAGGAAAATTGTGGCAATACATACTGATCCTGGCCCGGTCAGAATGATTCTCCTAATCGGGGGATAACTCGTCGTAGAAATTTAATCATGTTGATAATAAGTATTATCAAGTGAGAACGCATATGGACAAACCGGAAGGCAGGTATAAAATTGGTCACCACAAACAAATCTGTGGTCATCCGTCTAATCCGTGTTATCAGTATTCTACCCCAACGCTAGTAATTATCTTCCTTAATCTCAAAGTAAGATTGCGGATGCAGACAGGCCGGGCATTTCTGCGGGGCTTTTTTGCCTTCGTGCAAATAACCACAGTTGCGGCATTTCCAAACAATCTTGCCATCGCGCTCAAAAACATGCCCTTCTTCCAGGTTTTTGTACAAAGTGCGGTACCTTTTTTCGTGGGCTTCTTCAACCCTGGCAATCATTTTAAAAGTAACAGCCACGTCCTTAAAGCCTTCCTCCTCTGCTATGCGGGCAAACTCGGGATACAATTCTGTCCATTCTTCATTTTCGCCATCGGCTGCAGCTTTCAAATTTTCCAGCGTGGTGCCAATTTTTCCGGCAGGATAGGTGGCTGTTATCTCAACAGGCCGCCCTTCCAGATAGCTGAAAAAGCGTTTGGCATGTTCCTTTTCATTCAGTGCAGTTTCTGCGAAAAGTCCGGCTATCTGTTCCAACCCTTCTTTTTTTGCCTGACTGGCAAAATAATCATAACGCATCCGTGCCTGCGATTCGCCGGCAAATGCTTTTAACAGGTTTTGTTCTGTACGGGTTCCTTGTAAATTATTCATGGTGTTCTTGATTTAGGTTTCAAATATACCCTATTTGAGGCGTCTTTCCTATCTTAAAAATCGTGTGTATTTGATATTCAGTGATTTTACAATGGTAAATATGCAGATTTTCAGCTTTGTATATTCGTATTTTGATTGGTTTTAAACTGTGATTTACTACATTTTGGCTGCCTTGTACAGAAATTGTTTTCTTGCTTTTTCTTATTTTTACATCCGGAAAAAATAGCCAATGAACCACGTAAATCAATCGCTTGTTGACCTTCTGATGGAGGAACATTCGGGGCAGCGCTCAGAATTGATCGCCATGCTGGCTTTTGAAAACCCTGAAGTCTGCGAAGAATTGGTTCTCCTGACTTTCTCGAATGAGGAACCGCTTTCGCGAAGAGCAGCATGGCCACTGCGGAAACTCTATGACCATCATCCTGAAAAAATAATACCCTATATCGATTATTTCGTGCTCCAATTGCGGGATTTAAAAAGTGAGTCCGTATTGCGGACCATTTTATCCATTCTTTCCAGATGTACCATTCCGGAAGAGCACCATGGTGTGATGCTCGAATTTTGTGAAGCTAAAATACTCAATGCCAACACTTCTATTGCCTCTGTTGCGAATTGCATCGATATTTACTATGCCATTGCTTCCGGTGAACCCGACTTGTTGCGTGAACTGGATTTGATGTTCGAAATCATTCGTCCTACTGCGTCTGCCGGGGTTAGGTCAAAGATGGGAATTATTCATCGTAAGATAAACAAACTGTCGATCAGGAAACAATACTGATCTGATTCAGTACCTGCCAGGTAACGTTGCTTTGATTACCTTTGCAGCAAATCTCAGAATGGCAACCTATGGAAATTGGAAAGTACAATACACTCACAGCATTACGCTCGACGGAAAATGGTTTTTACCTTATTGATGCAGATAAAAATGAAGTCCTTCTTCCGAATAAATATGTGCCTGAAGATTTTGCGGAAGGCAATGAAATAGAGGTGTTTTTGTACCGCGATTCGGAAGACAGAATGGTGGCAACCACCGATGTTCCGGATATTCAGTTACATGAATTTGGTATGCTTGAAGTGAGAGATGTGAACAAGGTCGGAGCCTTCCTCGACTGGGGGTTGGAAAAGGATCTGTTGGTTCCCTTTTCGGAGCAGAAAATCAGGCTGTTTCCGGGAAAAAAGTGCGTTGTATTTTTAAAGCTGGATGAAAAGACCCAGCGTTTGATGGCCACTACCCGCATCGAACATTATCTGGAGCGGGATGATGTGGAACTTGAACCGGGTGAGGAGGTGGATTTGTTGATTTGTGAACCCACCGAAATAGGCATGCAGGTGATTATCAACAACAAATACCTGGGATTACTTTATGATAATGAGCTTTTTCAGGCGGTACTCCCGGGTGAACATGTAACTGGCTTTGTTAAAAGAGTGCGTCCCGATAAAAAAGTGGATGTCATGTTGCAGAAACCCGGTTACGAACATGTGGAGCCTGCCGCACAAAAAATTCTGAATGTACTTCAAGCCAATCATAATTTCCTGAATCTCACCGATAAAAGTGAACCGGTAATCATCCTGGCCAAACTCGAAATGAGTAAGAAAACCTTTAAAAAAGCAATCGGTGCTTTATACAAGCAGCACCGAATCCGTTTGGAAGAGGATGGGATTTATCTGATGGCGGAGGAATAAGGGGTTTTGGATGTAATAACCTTACTCCATCTGCATTTTTCCTACTTTTGCATCCGGTATCTCTTAACAAAAATTAACGCGTTGATAATAAGATAGCTGCTATCTTGCAGAACATTTTTTAATCCATTGAATATGCTCGCATTATTTGTTTTAATTCCTTTATCTTTCACAATTCCAACGATTTTCGCATGGCCAATGTTTGTAAAAGCCGGACGAAAAGGCTGGGAGTCGGCGGTGCCGTTTTACAACTTATTCGTGTTTTTGCGCATCATAAAAAAACCCATGTGGTGGTACGCGTTGCTGCTATTCCCGTTTTTAAACGTGTTTATGTACATGCTGATGTTGGTGGAACTGGTGAAATGTTTTGGGAAATATCAGTTGTCAGAGCAGTTTCTTGCCGTTGTATTGCCTTTTATTTATTTGCCTTACGTGGGATTAAAGGAAAATGAGCTGTTTGTGGATCCGGATAATCAACCTGTACGCAAAAAAACAGTGGTTCGCGAATGGACAGATGCCATTATTTTTGCTGTTGTGGCGGCAACCATCATCCGTACTTTTTTGTTGGAAGCTTATACCATACCCACCTCCTCCATGGAAAAATCGCTGTTGGTAGGCGATTATTTGTTTGTGAGCAAAATTACTTTCGGTCCGAAAATACCCAACACACCTATTGCCTTTCCATTTGTACACCATACGCTTCCTTTCACCGAATCGGTAAAATCGTATGTGGAATGGATCAAGTTTCCTTTTTACCGTTTTCCGGGATTTCGATCAGTGTGTCACAACGACGCAGTGGTGTTTAATTACCCTGCTGGTGATACCGTTTCCACACGTTTTCAGAGCAACATGAGTTATTACAGCCTCATCAATGAATATGGAAGAAACAGGGTTTGGACCGACCAGCGTAACTTTGGCAATATCGTGGCTCGTCCGGTGGACAAACGGGAAAACTATGTGAAAAGATGCATCGGCCTCCCTGGCGATACCCTGAAAATAGTGGATCGTCAGGTATATCTCAATGGTATTGCCGCCATAAATCCGGAAAAACTTCAATACAATTATCACGTAACTACCGATGGAAGTAGTATTAATCCCATTGTACTCAACAAATTAGATATCACAGAAGGATACAGGAGCAATGTGCCTGGTGAATTTGTATATAACCTGACCAATGAAAGTCGCGATGAATTGGCCAAATTGCCCATTGTTAAATCGATTGAGCCATTTAACGAGCCAGCCGGGAAATGGTCGCCGGAAATTTTCCCCTATGATTCGGCCTTTAAATGGAACCGCGATAATTATGGCCCGTTGTACATTCCTCAGCAGGGTGTCCCTATTCAGCTCACACTAACAAACCTGCCTGAATATACACGGGTGATTGCCACTTATGAAGGAAATAGTCTGGAAGTGAAAAATGATCAGATCATAATCAATGGACAGCCTGCAACCAGTTACACACCCAAGTTGAATTATTACTGGATGATGGGCGACAATCGCCACAATTCTGCCGACTCGCGTTATTGGGGCTTCGTCCCGGAGGATCATGTTGTGGGGAAACCTGAATTTGTTTGGCTTTCGCTCGATAAGGACAAATCATTGTTTGGTGGTAAAATCCGTTGGCAACGACTCTTTACTGTGATCAATTAATTAAGGACAATAACCTCCACATTCGTGTGCGAAATCGATTGTTATTAACAAATGATGCTTTTTACCTGTTGGAAATTATTTCTTTTCGCACACTTTCAATCAACAATCCTATATATATTAGCTTTGTAAAGAGGTGTTTGTTACTTTTGCAACAAATTATTGAAAAGAGAGATAGCCAAATATGGATAAAGATTTTAACTGGATTGAGGATGAGGAATTGAAGGAACTGATCGATCGCTTCAATGCCATGTTACAGCAAGAGAGTTGGAGCTTTTTTGATGTGGATGATTTTGAAATATTAATTGATTTCTTTCTTGAATTTCAGGATGTTGAATATGCCGCACAGGCAATTGCCGAAGCGCAGAGGCAACATCCCAACAGCAATGCTTTTCAGGTAAGAAGCGCCCGTTTGCTTGCTGCCAAAAGCAAATACTATGAGGCTTTGGAACAACTCAACGAGCTGGAACTCACCGAAACCCCGGGGGAAGAGATTTTTCTTGCCAAAGGTGAAATATATAGCCTGATGAACAAACATGAGTTGGCCATTGAAGAATTTCGCAAATCAATTCCATTCTCAGAGTCACCTGAAGAGGTATACGCAGCCATCGCTTTCGAATTTGAAAACATGGACGATTATACCAACGCCATCCTCAACTTGAA
>PCUL01000055.1:6402-7973 GCA_002771745.1 Bacteroidetes bacterium CG18_big_fil_WC_8_21_14_2_50_41_14 | reverse complement strand
CATTCCGACTGAGCGGACGCCAGGAGCGAACGGAGGAATCTGATGTGACCTCATTCAAGGGAACATGAATTTAGCTGAAGTTCAGATTCCTCCGCTACGTAACTCCTCCTGCCGGAGTCGTTACTGCGGTCGGAAATATAAACAGAACCCCGTAAGAACTTCGATAGCCTTGGGAGCGGATTGTTATGATGGGTTAAGGTTTATAATAATAGATTGATTTCGGAAGTCAGCTTACTCCATGGAATAAGCCGGATACTATCCAGATTTGCAGATTGCTCACCTGCGTAAACAATTGCTTTGTTAATGGTTATATTTGTTTCTGCCTTTGTGAAATTTCTCAGGTTTTTCAGGTAATCTTTTGTAAATGTTTGTCCTCCTTTTATTTCAAGAGCCATTAATTTATTGTTACCTTGTTCGATGATGCAGTCAATTTCAATGCCGTTGCTTTCACGCCAGTAATAAACCGAAGGCTGTTTTCCCTGATGGTATTGATGTTTTAGTATTTCACTAATCACCAGGTTTTCAAAAAGTGACCCATACAAATAGTTGGTTCTAACCATTTTCTGATCAGTGAGTTTGAGTAAGGAACAAACCACTCCTGTATCGTAAAAATAGAGTTTAGGGGATTTTATCAATCGCTTGTTAAAATTATGAAAATAGGGTTGAACAAGATAGATGATAAAACTTGCTTCGAGCAACGACAACCAAGCCTTTGCAGTATTAACAGCAATACCGGCATCGTTTGCCAGGGAAGTTAGATTTAGCACCTGGCCAATTCGCCCGGCACATAAACCCAGAAATCTTGAAAAAGTATTGAGGTTTTCAATTCCTTTTAATGTTCGTACATCTCTTTGAATATAGGTTTGCAGATACGATGGGTAAAAATTATCTGGCGCAATGTGCTGGTCGTAAAGCCTGGGATAAAAGCCGTTCAAAATCGTTTGAAAAATAGTCAGGTTTTGAATCATTCCCAACTCGGTAATGTCGAAGGGGAGCAGGTGGTTGACATTTACTCGTCCCGCCAGCGATTGTGATATGCGATGATTTAACAGAAAGCTTTGCGATCCTGACAATATATATTGCCCGGGAAGGTTTATTTCATCAGAAATCACCTGGATATAACTGAATAATTCCGGCAGGTTTTGTGCTTCATCGAAGATAATATTTGTACCCGCCGTTTTTAAAAAACCTACAGGATCTGAAATTATCATTGTGCGATGGTCTAACCGTTCGAGATTATAGTATTGATAGGTGGGGAAGGCATTCCTAAGCAAAGTCGTTTTACCTGATTGGCGTGGACCAGTAAGGGATATTACGGGGAATTGCTTCAGCATTTTTTGAATATGACCGGATATTTGGCGAGGGATCATAATTTATGTTATTTTGCAATTACATTGCAAATATACATATTTGCACATCAACTTATGGTCATCTTCGCTAAAAAAGTAATTATCATGCGAAAAGGTAAGGAAGGAAAGGGGAATGGAGTCTTTTTTTACACGGATGAAAAAAAAACTTACAAAATCGTAGTAAGAATAGAAGAGTGAGGTGCGCAACCCTATATGAAACCA
>PCUL01000055.1:6098-6294 GCA_002771745.1 Bacteroidetes bacterium CG18_big_fil_WC_8_21_14_2_50_41_14 | reverse complement strand
TAAACAAAGAGGCGCAACCCTGAATGAAACCAGGAGGTGTTGATTTTTGAACCCCACCCTGCCCTCCCCAAAGGGGAGGGTGATGCTAGAAATTGTAATAGTTATTAAACAAAGAGGCGCAACCCTGAATGAAATCAGGAGGTGTTGATTTTTGGAGTTCGTTGGACCCCACCCTGCCCTCCCCAAAGGGGAGGGT
>PCUL01000055.1:4039-6056 GCA_002771745.1 Bacteroidetes bacterium CG18_big_fil_WC_8_21_14_2_50_41_14 | reverse complement strand
CCTCCCCAAAGGGGAGGGTGAGGCTAGAAATTGTAATAGTTATTAAACAAAGAGGCGCAACCCTGAATGAAACCAGGAGGTGTTGATTTTTGGAGTTCGTTGGACCCCACCCTGCCCTCCCCAAAGGGGAGGGTGAGGCTATACTAGAAATCGTAATAGCTATTGAACAAGGAGGTGCGTAACCCCAAATGAAACCAAGAGGTATTAATTGTTTCCTGATCATTGACATAGGAACGGTTGGTGTAACCAATAGCAAGATTGAGGTTGTAAGCGGGGTTGATAAGATAACTCAGGGTGAGATCGTTGTAGATGACGGTAGTACTCAGGCCCTGGCCTACGTAGTTGTCGTATTCGTGGGGACGGTTGTCGGTATGGGATTCAAAGATATTTTTACCATAATTGAGACCGTTTTTGTCTTCACCATACAGGGCATATTGAAATTCGTAACTGAAATAGATTCGTTTGTAATGGTACTTGATGAAGCTGACGCTTTCATAAAAATTGGCTCCCATGGGATGGGCGAGTGCCTGGTTGTAGTGGCCATAGTTGGTGATGACGTTGCGGTGTGTGTATATGTAAGGCCGCGCCCAGTTGAATTCGGTTTGCAAGTATAGGTTCTTGACTTTGAAGGCATCAAAGGTTTTGAAGCCGAGCTGGAAGGCGAATTTGTTGGCCCACCAACCATTTCCGGCGGTCATCTCAGTAAATTTGAATTCGTCGAGCATCAACTGGCCATAAAAGACATTGTGTTTGCCAACGATCATGCTGGCACCCATGCCCATGAGGGCGTTGTCGGGGGAGCCGACGGAGAACTCTGCCGAGCGTAGGAAAATAATGGGGTTGGCATAGCTCCAGTCGAACCCACGGTAGCCAGTGCTGTCCTGTGCAGCCCATACCACAGCATCGAAGAAGCTGATGGTAAGGCGTTTGGTGGCGGCCCAGCTAAGGTAGTGCATGACAGTGTATTTCTTATCCCAGCCGTTTCCTTCGGGGTTGTTGTGCAGGTCCATCATTTGGTTGTACAGGACTGAATATTTGATGTTCCAGAAGGTGGCTTCGAGTTTGAGGTAGGGGTAGCTGTAGGCGTTGTCGGAAAGCAGAAGTGATCGGTAGCCATCGCCGAAAAAGTTTTTGCCCTGGCCCAGCTGGAAACTGAAAAACTGGCCGGGAGTATAGGCGATGTAAGCACTGGCGTTGTTGAAGTCAAATCCGTTGTCGAGGATGGTGTGTATTTTCCCCTGTCCGGGGATGACTCCATTGCTGCGAATCCAGGCATCGACATAGTTGGGGTAATCGGCCTGGTTTTCACGGACGAAGGTATATATGGCGACATCCTTGCCGAATTCGCCCTTGATTTCCAGTCCCCGGGTGTTGATGTAGGTGTTTTTACCATCCACCATCTCTCTGCCCATATCGAAGTTGATGATGGGGTTGACGGCGAACCAGTATTCCGGGCGTTTCAGGGAGACCACATCATCGTTGAAGGTCTTATTCCAGGTTTTTTGCCAGCCCGGGCCGCGGTATGTTGGACGACTGACGCGGTGGATTTGCAGGAGTGAGTCGTAATTGATGAGTGACTGAATTTCACTACTGCGCCACGCTTGTATGGAGGTATGGAACCGGAATTCGGGTGAGTACATGGCTTTTTGGATTTCCATGTCGTAGTCGTGGTTGAGGGAGAGATAGAGGGCCTGGCCATTCAGTATTGTTGCCAACAGAATGGCTAGTGTGGTCATGATGAGTGAAGGGTATTTTAGTTTCATATCGTTGGGTTTGTCGGGGCAAATGTAGGAAAATTTTTGTTGTTGGAATGGAAAGAAAGTCGGGGGTTGATTTACCGCGAAGGCGCAAAGGCGCAAAGGGGCCACGGGCTAAAGCCGCATGGCAATGGATGGTCACCTAACCTTTCAGGTTGAAAAAAACCTGAAAGGTTGACTCAAGAGAAGGTGCCACACACAACCCTGGAATAAATTCCAGAGTTACAATGTCGGCCATACCTGACGGTATTGGGTATTCT
>PCUL01000055.1:1388-3991 GCA_002771745.1 Bacteroidetes bacterium CG18_big_fil_WC_8_21_14_2_50_41_14 | reverse complement strand
GGAATCTGGTGATGCATCATTTAAATTGACATGCATTTGGTTGTCCGTCAGATTCCTCCGCTACGTAACTCCTCCTGCCGGAGTCGTTACTGCGGTCGGAATGACAAAAAAGACGGAGTCGTTTCTGCGGTTCGGAATGACAAAAAGGACGGAGTCGGTACTGCGGTCGGAATGACAAAATAGAGGGAGTCGTTTCTGCGGTTGGAATGACAAAAAGAAATAACCATAAAAATTAACACTTTGATAATGGATTTCTTCGGGGGGGATTCAAGCTCATTTTTTTGTTTCTTTGCTCAATTAATCTAAGAACAGTATGTTTCAAAAATACAAGGACTTCGTTAAAAAATACCGATTGGAGTCGCTGGTGGATGTGGCGGTGTTTGCCATCATCATCTATGCTTTTCATTGGTTGTGGTGGACAGGGGGGCTGAAGGGGTTTTTATTGGAATACACGGGTTTTCATGAACTTGAGTTGTTTATGGCAAACCAGGTTTTTATGCCATCGGCGTGGTTTGTGAAGCATGTGATTGGTTATGAACTCAACACGTATGAGACTACCTTGTATTTTTTGCCGGATAAGGGGTATATTGAGGTGAACGGCAGTTGCTCGGGTTTAAAACAGTTTTACCAATGGCTGTTTCTGATGATTCTGTTTCCCGGACCATGGAAAAAGAAGTTGTGGTATATACCGCTGGGGATGCTGGTGATTCATTTGGAAAATATCTTTAGAATTATCGTGTTGTCGGTAATCCTGATACACTGGCCGGATCAATGGCATTTTTTGCATGACTGGGTGTTAAGGCCGTTTTTCTATGTGGTGATTTTTCTGATGTGGGTGCTTTGGGTAGAGAAGGTGAGAGGGAGTAAAGTGCATAAAGTAAAAAGTTGATTTGTCATCCAGAATGGACCAGAGCGCTGTGATTCCGATTGTTATCGTAACTCATCCCCACTAAGTTTAGGCTGGGAATGGGATTCATCGCTTCGCTCTGAATGACAAAAAGAGGAATAATTGTCATCCCGACAGAGCCGCCTTAGCGGCGACGAGGGATCTCATCCCCAAACGATGGTATAGGGAATGGGATTCATCGCTTCGCTCTGAATGACAAAAAGGAGAACGCTCTGAATGACAAAAAGAGGAGGTGAGTTGCGCTCTGAATGACAAAAAGAGGAATTGAGTTGCGCTCTGATTGACAAAAAAAAGGGACTTAGCCTCACTCTGAATGATGACAAAAAAAAAGAGGGTTGTCATCCCGACAGAGCCGCCTTAGCGGCGACGAGGGATCTCATCCCCAAACGTTTGTATAGGGGATGGGATTCATCTCCGCCAAAGGCGGATCTGAATGACAAAAAAAGTGTTAATAAATCCTCTTTGCTATTGAAGGGCCAATGGCATTGACCAAAAACGAGGGCAAGTGTTTCCAAATTTTTGAAAGCCAGGTTTTGGAGGTGAGGGTATGCTTGATTGGCCGGGTGCTGTTAAAGTAAAGGGGGTATACATCAACCGGCCATTGGGTTTTGAATTTTTCTACTGTGCTGCCAGTGGTGCTACGGCCAAAGGAATAGGTGTGCCCTCCCCTGCCCTGTGCATAACAAATCATTTCCCAATGAAGGCCAAAGCTGGTATACAGGTGATTATAATTCCCCAGCGTGGCAAAGTGCGTGTTTTCATAAAATCCATTGTACGAAAGCCAGCAACCACCTCCAATGGCCTTACCTTGATAATACGCCACCGCCAGGACTGCCCGCTCGTTTTGAGCTGATGTCAGTAGAGACTTAAAGAAGTCTTTGCCATGTGCCGGAGAGCCCAGGCGATGCATGTTCCGACGATATACATCCATAAAATCCGGCAGCAGTTCTTCTTTCCCTACCCTGAAAGTAACTCCCTTACGCTTCGCAGCCCTGATTTTCCTTCTCAGATTAGGCTTCAGAGCCTCCATTTGGTCCTTTTCGCCGGGGAACAATTTCAACCAATAGGTAGATTTTTGTCGATCGGTATAATTAAGTACCGGGTGCAGACTGCGCAGCTCTATATGAAGTTGTTGATCCAATTGTACTGGCAACTGTTCTATTTTAACGGACCAAAAGCCTGATGCTGGTTTAGTTTGTACCTGCCATGACAAGATACGCTTTAGGGTATCCTGATCATCCGCTGGAGCGCTGATAAGCCAGTGAATTCCACCATAGGACTGGTGTGGCTGAGAGAAAAACCGGTTTCGGGTTTTTGTTAATGGCAGCAGCCCAATGGGTTGTTCATGTTGATAAAGAATAATATACCAGGTACAACACTTCAGGTATTGCCTGTAAAACGCAAACAGATCCGGATTATGGGCATGTGTGAGTTCACCCGGATGGATATGGGTCAGCCGATTCCATAAGGTGATGGCCGCATCGGCAGGGATAGGCTTTATGGATGATTCTATATTCACCTCTTATTTTTCAGGTTTAAGTTCCTATTAACCATGGATCAGGATTTAGGCCTTCCGGTAACAATGACATTATATTTACTCATGAGCCATGCGTTGGCCAGCAAGGCCAGCAGGAGACCTGTAAAATAAAGCTCGTTTAGTGGTGTGAACACAAAACCTGTCGCTATCCACCACAGG
>PCUL01000055.1:0-1376 GCA_002771745.1 Bacteroidetes bacterium CG18_big_fil_WC_8_21_14_2_50_41_14 | reverse complement strand
AAATTCCGATACGGTTCATCACCAAACATAAGTGTACTGAAGTGTGCCGCCGGACTAAAAATCCTGAATATCAAATAAGTCCATAGGGCCAGTCCAAATATACCCTGCATAGATCGCGGGATAAACAGGTAGCTCAAAGGAAAATAAATTCCCTGTCGAAAGTATATTTCCCACATGGGCATAAAGAACAAATGCAACATGGTAAGCAGTGATATCCAGCTCCAGATAAGCTTTAGTCTTTGTGGCACCGGGCTCAGTGCACCTCTACGCGATGAAAGCAATCCAAAAAGCAGCACCAGACCTCCAAAAGGCAACAGATAGATCCAGAGCACCTGTGCACTGGTCCAACTCGCTGACCGCGGCACAATGTCTGTTCCAACCCAATGAAGCGTCCCCTGAAAGCCCGACAAAAAAGCACCCAGCTCCATCAGCAGCCACTTGTATATCAGCAATATCGATACAGACAACAGCAAACTGAGGGTACTAAAAACAGATAGTTGAATTTGAGGCATCTGGTTTCTCATGTTCCTTGCGTATTGGCAATTTTGTGACGATTTGCTTGTATTAAGGGCATCGTCGGGTATTTTTCAAGCACGGGAATGAGCCTTTGGAGACACAGGTCGGTGTTGCGTTTGTTGAGCCAGTTTCGGAAAAAAGAAAACAGGTTGCTGTATGGATAACCCGGGTCGAAGTCGCGGGGATGAAAATAATACATGACATACGGTGGTGGTGGGTCGAAAAGCAGGTTGAAGGCTTCGTCGGGGAGGTTTCTAAAAAACCCGCCTCCTGTGAAAGGGATGCCCAGACGCGTTTCGAGCAGGGGGTATTCGGTGAGTAGACCTGCGTGGGTCTCAATCACCAGTGGCAGATTTTGTCCGGTATTTCTCAACTTTACGGAGCTGTCGTATAGGATGCCATGGGCCGCCAGGATTTCAAACGCCCATTGATCGCTGAGTCGCAGGCTGAATCCGGGAGCCCGGTGACAGATGACCGGTTCACCGGTGATGTCCTGGAGGGTATCTACACAGAGGATCAAATCTTTCTCGAAATCACCGGGACTAAGCAGGTTGGCATGGTGATGCCAGTGGGAATGGGCACCTATTTCGTGACCCTGGTGCTGAATCTGTCGCACAATTTGAGGATGCTGAGCGGCTTCCCAGCCCAGGATAAAAAATGTTGCCTTGAGTTTGAGATCGTCGAGCATCCTGAGGATGCGGGCTGTGTTTTCCTCTATCCTTGAAGGCAGATGTGCCCATACATGTCCGCTGTAGTGTTTGCGGTTTTGGTGGGTGTGGAACCAGTCTTCTATATCGAAGGTGAGGATGTGCATTGATAGGTTGATGTTTTATGGTGTAGCAAATATAGTGTAATTAGTG
>PCUL01000013.1:23985-31786 GCA_002771745.1 Bacteroidetes bacterium CG18_big_fil_WC_8_21_14_2_50_41_14 | reverse complement strand
AAACTTATGAGAAAATTATTTGCTTTAACCATAGAATACAGGCAGGCTCGTTACCGCTGCGCTCAAACGAAGACGAATGCGTGGGTAGATACAATCTACGCTTAGGGCTTCGGGGCTTGTTTTCTTGCATCCTCGTTACCGCTGCGCTCAAACGAGGACGAGTGGAGGACGAGTGGAGGGGGGTTTATTTTCTTGCATCCTCGTTACCGCTGCGCTCAAACGAGGACGAGTGGAGGGGGCTTGTTTTCTTGCATCCTCGTTACCGCTGCGCTCAAACGAGGACGAGTGGAGGGGACGGAAGTCCGAAGACGGAAGACGGAACTACCAATATTTCATTCATTTCTTTTTCAATTGATCTTTTATCACGTTTAACTCGGCTTGTTGTGTTTCAAGCACTTTTTGCTGTTCCAGGATATACAGGGTAAGTTCTTCCACTTTTTTAAGGAGAATTTCATTCATTTCAGCCAGGCCATAGCCATTTACCATCACTTCTTTTTCTGAAGGTACATTTGGCAGATGCTGATTTTTCTTGATAAATAAAGAAAGTTCATTGAGTGGCATCAGATTGTAATCCGGTTTAAAAACATAATCGCCCCAGTCCACGGGGTGCTTAATCATCACTTCATCGGCAAGAATTTTTCCCAGAACGGCCAGTTCGTAACCATAGGTATTGATGGGTACCAATACCGACTTTGCCGGCACTAAAATAGATATCACTGGTTCCACTTGTTAGCCATGGGCTTGGGGCAGGCAGTTCTAATTGAGCCCAAACGGCCGTACCCTCACTGTCGGCACATAAAAGCACACTGCCCTCACGGGCATCCATTCCGTATTTCAGGAATCCCTCATTAAAATTATAAAACGACTGGGTTTTAAAGAAGAGCCCATATCTTTCATTAGCGCTGATGCCATGCAGTTGATTACCAAGTGCCAAGCTTGCATAATCTCCTCTGGACCAATTAAATGGCTGGATAAATACGGCGGCCTCCTCGCCTTCATCGGCACGGAGGTGGAGCTTGGCTTGGGGATTTAGAACTCCAAACTGATCGATTACATTACCAATGCCGACTCGCCCGGTCATTTCATAATCTGATCTACTTACAAACACTGTTGGCTTTGAACTGTTAAATCCAATCATTAAGGATTCTTGAATACTATTTGTTAACATCGTGGTTAAACCAGAACCACAACCTATGACGATAGATTTTCCGGCAATGGTTTTTACCATGGTTCCAATAGCAATACTACTAGTTGCATTGGAAAGAGTATGTGCATTGGTACCTATGGCAATAGAGCCCATTCCATCGGCTGTACTGGCATTTCCAATGATACTTGCGCCAAATCCCAATGGAGCCTGATCGCAAACAACACATGTTTGACCTACCAGGAAAGCGGCTTGTGACAATATTAATACCGCGATTAAGATTAGTTTTTTCATCTGTTTAATTGTTATTTGTTTTAATAATTTTTCCGGTTTCAATGATTTTATTTTGCTGGAGTACACCCCATACATATGTTCCATCAATAATATTCTCCAATTTGATTTGCGTAATTAAAGTGGTCAATGGTTGGCTTAAAAGTTTTTTTCCTGACAGGTCGTATAACTCAAAAACGGCATTTTTTATAGCGGTTCTTACATTTACTACTTCGCTGGAGGGATTCGGATAAACGATAGCATCTACAAGTTTTTTGTCCTTTCGTTCAGGAACACCCACTGTTAAATCCATACTATCAAGCTTGATGATATAGGCATCGTGTTCATGATACTGAGTTAAATAATCGTATCTGAGGGTGGTAATTAATGCCCCTCCATCACTGGTAGCGGTGATGGTATTAAAATGATAATAAGCGTCTCCGCCAAGGTATTTTTCTGTGAGCAAATTCAAATCACTGTCCATTTTTCCAATCACAATCCAGGAAGGGCGTTGAGCCCATACGGTTGTCGTATAATCAAAGGTTCCGGCAACAAATATGGAACTGGGGTAGTAAAAATCCATTGACCTGAAACCGTTGTCTTTTCTTATGTCATAATCCGGATCGCCCACGTAACATTCAGCCAACAGGTTAAAGCTGGTATCATGTTTTAGTACCGCCATGTAGGATGCTTCAGCAGGGGGTAAATCAGAGTTTTGATACAATCCCCCGGTGATTAACTGTCCATTGGGCAATAATTTTGCAGCTAACCCGTCATCAAAATAACGGGGATAATGCTTTACATCGGTCTGGTTCAAGTCAAAATCAACCGTAATACATTGAGCCATGCCGTTAAAGGGTATATAGTGTGCTCCCCATGTATAAAGCTGGTAGGCTGTGGAATCATGGTTATAACTGATGCACATCAGGGTGTAACCCGCACTGTCATCTTCATACACACGATAGGCCAGGCTATCACCCTCTTCCGACAATTCAAAAAGCACAAGTCGCTCATCTCCGGGATTGTCGAAATTTGACGCAAAAAAATATCCTCCATCTTTTTTACTTATCATGTGACTCCAAAATTCGTTCAGTGAGGGAACTCCGCTAGGACGTAGAATATACTTTTTCTCCCAAATGGTGTTAAAATTATTATCTAATTTGGTAAAATAACTAAAAAGACTATATGGGGTACTTGTTGTGTCAAATCCAGATCCATAAGCTAGATATTCAATCGGATTTTCACTAGATTGAATGATAGACCAAGCATTCATCAAAGTATCAGGCTTCTGAAAAGTTTTACTAAACAATGTATCGCCATTAATACTAACTTTATAAAGAGAGCATTTACTATAATTAATACTAGCAATACGACGACCAATAGTTCCAATATACACACCTTCTGCATTCTGAATGAATGGACCAATGTATTCATCAACCGGAGTATTAAATTTCGTAATAAAACTATTTTGTGCATTGAGTTTGAACAGACTCAATGCACAAATAGTTATAAATAAAATGGCTTTAAATGGATGCATAAACAGAGCCTTTTTAATAGTATAATATATCTTCCTTCTCAAAAATATCGACCAATGTAACATGCCCCAGATAAATTCTTAGCGTATGCCAGATTTTACTATAGTCACCAGCTTGATTATATACCGAATAATCTTCAATAACGCACCGGGTAAAATCCAGGTTATTAGCCTCTTCGGCAGTCTGAATAAGTTGATTATATTGGCTTACGTAAAAAGTCATTTCTGTATAAGTTGTAAGACAGCAGGTGTTATCTGTTATAGTACCATAAATATCTTCAGCATAAAAAAGTTTGGAGTCTTCAAAATTATCCCTGTACTCTGGATTAACTAAAAAGTAATTCCAGGGTAATAAAGGATCAAGCCCAAATAACTCTATAACTATTCGTACCTTTCCCGGTGGAGGTGCAGGAAATTGTAGCGCTGTTATTTCATCTGTTAGTACCATGGTGGCATCCAATTGGCCAAAGTAATCATGCTGGCAATCACCACCTTCATTCCCATACCACCATCCGGGAGCCTAGGAGGGCGCAGGAGAAATGTTTTGCCTATTACCAACAACTACCCCTATGCTGACAATTGCATCCCCATTGCTGTCCATCCCGCTGATATCTAAATCCACTAACAATAGTATCAAATTGCTATAGTTTACTCGACCCATTAAAACCTGGATGGTATCGATTACTCTGTCATAGTACACTTCCATCAGTTTTGGGTCGTTAATTTTTTCAACATCATCCAAAGGCATAATGATTTCTGAAGTTACATATTCCCTTTTATTGTACTGATTGTCGGTGTAACAAAAGATAAAATTAAGTAAGCTTTCAAGCTCCATGACAGCCTCGGAGGCAGAATAAAGTTGTCCGCCGCTTTTCAAGTTCGGATTTTCGTGGTAATAGGCCATCCTTTCTTTAAATGCCAGGATATGGGCCGTTATGGCTTCTGATTCATCACCCACCACGGTTTGTTTTACTTGCGTGTTGGTGTTTTCCTTTTTACATCCGTTTACCACTACCACTCCCACGATAAGTAATGCGCACTACCGGCTAAAGTCAGTACTTTAATCCGTTTTGAGAAATTGCTTTTTTTCATTTTCTTGAATCTTTTACTGGTTAATATTTTTTTTTTTAAGGCCATGAATGAATAATCCTCAAGCCTCTACCTATACTGTGTAAATTTAGCCTGAAATTCTATACTTTTTTTGGACTATTTTTCATATTCAACGTTATTAAAAATGATTCTTAATAAAAAATATACATGTTCACCTCCACCTTTCTATCCTACCTCTGGAAAGGTTAAAAAAAGTCCGTATGTTGATCTCCGTTTTGATAGCTTTGGTACTTAAGGCAAATATAAGGTACATTGGATTAAAAAAGCGTTGTTGTACTTGTCTGCCTCCGGGCGAAACTCCGCTTTATTGGTTGTTTAGTTAGCCTAAAAGTAATACATAAGCCAGCGGAATCGCCATAAAAAGGAGCAACCTTTCTACCGCCCAATCACCTTTTTTTCCTGGCGGTTGTTAATAATACCAGTATAAGAACCACTAAACAAGATAATACTGTACTCAACAAAGTGCGGAATAAAGTAAATAGTATATGGTTCAGGCTCAGCGATTCGAGCAGAAACAAGGCCAGGTGATGAATAAAAATCAGCACGAGTGCATACCTGAAAAACCCGGTTACACCCAATTTGTTCAATCCGGGAGACTCGCCGGGACCAAACTCCAGGTTGCCAAAAAACAGCCTGATGATTCCGGGTCGGAAAAACGCCAACAAAACGGTGGCCGCTGCATGCAGCCCGGGAGTGTTGGTAAAAAAATCTACCGATAATCCGGTAAAAAAACCCACAATGAGCAACAGGCTGGGTTTGATATCATTGGGCAGAAGCAAAATAAACAGCACGTAAACCGAAGGATTCAGATATCCTCCCAGGTTTAGGTGATTAAATACCAATACCTGCATTAAGATGAGCAGTATAAACCGAACGATGTTATTTATAAGTAACCCGGGCATTATTCGTGAATTTGTGACAACAACGATTTTTGCTCAACAGCCATAAAACTTTTGATGAGGTAAACATGGCGAAGACTGTTAAAATCAGTAGAAAATCTGAGAAGCGCTTTACTGAGAAGACCCCCGGATTCTTTGTCATGACTTTCTACAACGCCGATCAACAAGTCTTTAGGGAAAATCAGCGAATTACCGCTTGTAACAATGCTGTCACCCGCCTGAAGCTGTATATGTGATGGGATATCGCTGATGGTTCCCAATCGGTAATCAGTTTGATCCCACACCACATTAATCAATTGATCATTTTTTTTAATCCGCCCACTTATCCTGATGTTTTGATGCAACATCGACATGATCACCGAATAGTGTTCCGAAACTCCTATCACAATACCCACTAGACCACTCGATGAGATGACTCCCATTTCTTTTTCCACTCCATCTTTATAGCCACGGTTTACCATAATCAGGTTGTTGGGCTTAGTAACAGTGTTGCTGACAACGGTGGCAGGGATATATCCATATAGGCTGTCGGGATAATAGAGTAACGAATCCAAACCTTCTGCCACCGGAGGTATCAACGACCGCAGCCGCGCGTTCTCGGCCACTAAATCTTCATTTTCCTTTTGTAAATAGAAATACCTGGTAACGTTGGTATATTTTGAAAAAACGGAACCGGTAAAATCGCTTACCGTATTATATCTTAACGAACGGTGATAAGAAAAGCTATTGCTTAATAGCAAAAGTGAAATTATTTCGAGAATGATAAATAAGGTGAAAAACTGGTTACGCCATAAAAATAGAAATAGGTTGCGCATTATTTATCAAGTTGAAAAAACCTCTAACGAATGAGAAAGGTAAATTTATCGAAGTTCTTCAGGGCAATGCCCGTACCTCTGGCAACGGCACGCAATGGATCTTCGGCTACATGAACGCTGAGTTTGGTTTTGTGATGTAATCTTTTATCCAAACCGCGCAGCATCGACCCTCCACCGGCCAGGTAAATTCCTGTGCGGAAAATATCAGCTGAAAGCTCCGGGGGTGTTTTTTCAAGGGCATTGAGCACGGCAGCTTCAATTTTTGAAATGGATTTATCCAGACAACTGGCTATTTCCTTGTAATTTACAATCACTTCTTTGGGGATACCGGTCAGCATATCCCTGCCGTGTACTGCATAATCATCAGGTGGATTGTCGAGTTCTGTAATAGCAGCCCCAACCTCAATTTTGATGCGCTCGGCAGTCCGCTCACCGATGGTGATGTTGTGTTGTTTGCGCATATATTCTTCTATATCAGCATTGAAATCGTCTCCGGCAATTCGGATGGAGGTGTTGTTTACAATTCCACCTAACGCGATAACGGCAATTTCGCTGGTCCCGCCGCCAATGTCGATAATCATGTTTCCGGTTGGTTCCAGAACGTCAATTCCAATTCCGATGGCTGCGGCCATTGGTTCGTGAATCAGGCGGATTTCCTTGGCACCGGCCTGTTCGGCAGAATCTTTTACAGCACGTTCTTCTACCTCTGTAATTCCGGAAGGAATACATATAACCATGCGCAAGGCGGTAGGAAAAAGAGTCTTTTTCATACCGATCATTTTTATCATTTCCCTGATCATATATTCCGCACTTTGAAAATCGGCTATCACCCCATCGCGGAGCGGGCGGATCGTTTTGATGTTTTCGTGCGTTTTACCATGCATCATCATGGCTTTTTTGCCAACAGCGATAATCTTGCCGGTATTTCTTTCCAATGCAACAATCGAAGGCTCGTCAACAATCACTTTATCGTTATAAATAATGATGGTGTTGGCGGTGCCCAGGTCGATGGCAATTTCTTTGGTCAGAAATGAAAAAAATCCCATATTCTTAGTTTTAGTAGTTTCTGTTAATGTTTAAAATGCCGGATTCCGGTAGTAACCATGGCCATGTCGTGTTCATTGCAATAGTCAACCGATTCCTGATCGCGAACGCTGCCACCGGGTTGTATTACAGCTTTTATCCCTGCTTTATCCGCCATTTCGACCGAATCGGCAAAAGGGAAAAATGCATCTGAAGCCATAACCGCACCTTTTAGTGGCAGCCCAAAGGTACATGCTTTTTCAATAGCTTGCTTCAACGCATCCACTCTTGATGTTTGTCCGGTGCCCGAACCAACCAATTGTTTATTGTAAGCCAAAACGATGGTGTTCGATTTGGTATGCTTCACTATTTTATTTGCAAAAAGAAGGTCTTGAACTTGTTGCAGAGTTGGCTCAACACGGGTTACCGGAGTTAGTCCGTCAGTGGTTTCTGTTACCAGATCCTTATCCTGAACGATAACCCCGTTTAATAGCGACCTGAATTGTATCACAGGGAAATTTACTGGTTTTAATTTCAGGATAATCCTGTTTTTCTTCGTCTGTAGTACTTCCAATGCCTTAGTACTGTACCCGGGAGCAACGATGATCTCGAAAAAGATTTTATTGATTTCTGCCGCAGTGGCCTCATCAATTTCACGGTTGGTAACCAAAACTCCGCCGAAAGCGGAAACAGGATCCCCGGCAAGGGCATCATTCCAGGCATCAACCAGTTGCTCACGCGAAGCAATACCGCAGGCATTGTTGTGCTTTATAACTGCAAAGGTAGTTTCTTCAAAATCGTTGATCAGGTTGATGGCTGCATCCAGATCAAGGAGGTTGTTATAGGAGATGGACTTCCCATGAATTTGTTCAAACACATCGTCCAGTCTGCCAAAAAAGTCACCTTTTTGATGCGGGTTTTCACCATATCTGAGCGGCTGCTTTAGTGTTTGACTGATCTTGAACGCTCCTACCCTGCCTTTGTTCATCCATCCGAAAATGGCCAT
>PCUL01000013.1:16165-23957 GCA_002771745.1 Bacteroidetes bacterium CG18_big_fil_WC_8_21_14_2_50_41_14 | reverse complement strand
CCTCCTGATAATTTTTTGCGGCAGCCCTGATAAGTGAAATGCCGCCAATATCAATTTTTTCAATGATTTCGCCTTCCTCACTGTTCAACTTTACCGTCTCTTCAAAGGGATATAAATCAACTATCACTAAATCGATGGGTGGAATGTGGTATTCTTTTAACTGGTGTTGATCGCTTTCGTTGTCGAGCCGGGCTAATATACCTCCCATGATGACGGGATGCAAGGTTTTTACACGCCCTCCCAGAATGGATGGAAAACCGGTAAGCGATTGAACAGTTTCTGCCGGGAAGCCGTTTTGTACGATAAAATCATAGGTTCCGCCTGTGCTTAGTATCCTGACGCCAAGCTTGTCAAGCATTTTCAATACAGGAAGAAGCCCATCTTTATTATAAACACTAATAAGTGCTGTTTTAATTCTTTTCAAAGCAACATTGGGGGTTAGTTATCAAAATTTGGTTTGATCCGTTTACTGTTTTGCAAAATAACATGAATTAATTAAAACTTATTATACTTTTACCTACTATTTTGAATGAAAATTGACAATTAATCAATTTCAAAAATAATGGCTTAATTCCGATAAAAATGATCTTATTCAAGCTGATATACGAAAGTTTTTTGTTTGCAGTTAACGCGCTGGTTGTTAACAAAGTAAGAACTTTATTATCCCTTCTGGGAATTACCATTGGTATTTTCTCTATTATTTCTGTTTTCACCGTTTTCGACAGTTTGGAGTATGCCATTAAAAGTGAAATAAACTCACTCGGCAACAATGTACTCTTTATACAAAAGTGGCCCTGGGCCATGGGAGGTGATTATCCCTGGTGGAAATATTACCAACGGCCCGAGGCCAAAATAAGTGAAATGGATGAACTGCTAAAACGAACAAGCACGGTGGAATCTGCCGCATTTATGGTCAGCGTAACACGCAATGTTTATCACGGTAACAACAACATGGAAAATGTTCCGGTGGTGGCCGTTTCGCAAGATTACGACAAGGTAATGCCTTTTGAGTTACAGGCAGGCCGCTATTTTACGCCCATCGAATCGCATGGAGGCAAAAATATTGCCATCATTGGTGCTGATATTGCACAAAATCTTTACCAGGGTCTCGATCCTATCGGACAAAGCATCAAGGTGTTTGGGCGTAAACTCGTGGTAATAGGCGTAATCAAAAAACAAGGACAAGATGTGTTTGGGAGTTCCAAAGACAATTGGATTATTGTTCCCGTTAATTACGCGCGTAATTTATTGGACTTTAATAACATTGGTACCACCATCATGGTAATGGCCAAACCGCATATCTCCAATGAACAAATGATGGACGAACTTACCGGGATCATGCGTTCCATACGCAAACTGTCACCAGCGGCTGATGACAATTTCGCATTAAACGAAACCGATATTATCAGCAAAGGATTCGATCAGTTGTTTGGTGTAATTGCCATGGTTGGTTGGTTTATTGGAGGATTTTCGTTGTTGGTTGGTGGTTTCGGAATTGCCAACATTATGTTTGTCAGTGTTAAAGAACGAACCAACCAAATTGGTATACAAAAGAGCCTTGGTGCTAAAAACTATTTTATACTGTTTCAATTTTTGTTCGAGTCCATTTTTCTTTCCCTGATGGGAGGACTGGTTGGTTTACTGATTGTGTTTGCACTCACCATCGTGGTTTCATCTGTTTTTAGTTTCACGTTAACACTTACGTTGGCCAATATTATGCTTGGAATTTTGGTGTCGGCCTTTATCGGCCTTATTTCAGGATTTGTTCCGGCCTGGACAGCCTCAAGGCTTAATCCTGTGGATGCCATGCGCTCGAATTTTTAATGTCTTGTTGGTTAATAAATATTCAAATAATCAGCTGGTATTGTATTCGTTAACAAGTTCTCTTGCTCCAATTATCACAAAGGTTGGTGTTAATTAGCTGAAATGACCAATAATTGGTTACTTTTACCCTTCAAAGAAGAGAATCAATGGAAAAGCGATGGGTGCTTAAAAAAAAGCCTGATAACGATGTAGTTGAGCAACTGTCACAATCCCTGAATATCAATAAAAAACTGCTGAATTTGTTGGTGCAGCGTGGGATGACAAATTATCAGGAGGCAAAAACATTTTTCAGACCAAAACTTGAAAACCTCCACGATCCATTTTTGATGAAGGACATGGACAAGGCCGTCGACCGGGTGTTGGTGGCCATCAATAACGGTGAGAAGATATTGGTATATGGCGATTATGATGTAGATGGTACAACAGCCGTATCATTGGTGTACTCATTTCTGAAAGACATTTACAAAAAAGTTGGTTTTTATATTCCCGACAGATATACTGAAGGATACGGCGTCTCGTTTAAGGCCATCGATTATGCCGTTGAAAACGACTACAAGTTGATGATAACACTCGACTGTGGAATTAAAGCCGTTTCAAAAGTTGCCTATGCCAATCAAAAGGGGCTGGACATCATTATTGGCGACCACCACAGGCCGGGCGACAAACTTCCTGATGCCATTGCCGTGCTCGATCCCAAACAACCCGATTGTCATTATCCCTTCAAAGATTTATCAGGATGTGGGGTAGGTTTTAAACTTGTTCAGGCCATTTCAGAAAAAAAAGGAATAAGCAAAGAACGCTCTTTCGCATGCCTCGACCTGGTGGCCATCAGCATTGCCGCAGATATTGTACCCATCATTGGTGAAAACAGAATTCTCGCTTACTATGGATTAAAACAACTCAATAAAAATCCACGCGTTGGAATTCAATCGTTGCTAAAATCAGCAGGTGTAGATGAACAGAATAATTTCGACAACGAAGGATTTTTTGACCGCGAAATTACCATCAGCGACATTGTTTTCCTGCTGGGACCACGAATCAATGCAGCCGGAAGGATTGAAAGTGCTACGGATTCGGTTAAGTTGCTCATTAGCAATAACATGGTTTATGCAGAAAAACTTGGTAAACAAATAAACGAACTCAACACCACCCGCCGCGACCTGGATACCAACATCACGCAGGAAGCCATGGAGATATTAAACAGCGATATCATCAAGTTTCAAAAAAAATCGACTGTTGTTTATAGCGAACACTGGCACAAAGGCGTAATAGGTATCGTGGCCTCACGCCTGATAGAAGCTTACTATAGACCCACCATCGTGTTAACCAAGTCAGATGGGTTAATTACCGGCTCCGCCAGATCCATTAAGAATTTTGATATCTACGATGCCATCGAATCCTGCAACCACCTGCTGGAGCATTTTGGCGGACACATGTACGCGGCCGGACTTGCTTTAAAACCAGAGAATTTACAAAAATTTACCGACGAATTTGAGGAATATGCCGCCAAAAACCTCACCGATGAAATGCTGGTGCCGGAAATTGAAATTGATGGAGATCTTTATATCGGAGATATCAGCACCAAATTTTATAGGATACTTAAACAATTTGCCCCCTTTGGTCCCGGAAACATGGCCCCTGCATTTATAACAGATAATGTTATTGATACAGGATATGTAAAATTGGTGGGAAAAGGTGACGTGAAGCACCTTAAACTGTCTGTCGTTCATCCCGACCGAACCGGAAATCCAATCCCGGCCATTGCTTTCAACATGGGTGAATATCTTGAAAAAGTACAGCAGGGAAAGCCGTTTAGCATCTGCTATCACATCGATGAAAACACCTGGCTGGGGAACACCTCACTGCAACTTCGAATTCTTGACATGAAATTTGATTAGACTGTCTACCTGACTTTTAATCCAAATTTTTTAGCTTGATAGACAATACAATTAATATTACGCCTACCAATACCGCCAGTATTCCTGTTAATACGATAAATACTGCAGCTGATGCAAAAGGATTAAAAAACAAAATAATCCCAAAAGCAATGGTAATGATTCCATTGATTAACAACATCTTTTTGTCACCCGGGGAATGAACGTTCATCATAATTATCAATTGGCTGATGCCGAGAATGATGGCCCATATACCCACCACCAATACCAGGACCTCCATCGAACGTTCAGTAAAAAAAGCAAGTACAATCCCCAATCCAATGATGATAAAGGAACTAATTAAATCCCTTCCGTACCGAAGTTGATTCTTCATGTTGATATATGCACCATAAGCCATGGCAATACCAACAATTATCATCACAAAGCCAAAATACATGACAATCACATTCATGGTTTCAAGAGGTGAAAAAATAGCCATCAAGCCAAATAGTAGAGCAATAATACCATTAAACGCAAGTATCCACCAGTTTGATAATGTCTTTGGTTTCATGAGTTTATTTTTTTTAAAAAGATAAAATTACTACTTTTTTTCTTTCAAAAGTTGATTAAATGATTTAGGTGCTGTTGTAGGTAAATGACGTTGATTTCCCCAGCTCTTTTTCATTGAAAACCGGATGAACACATTTTTCAGTGTACTTCCCGGCATATCCAATAGTTTTCTCGATGACATGGCTTTGGTCATCCACCTGATTCTACGCGATTCCCCTAAAGTAACAAAACCCTTTTTAACGGCATAGTTTCTATTATACAACAACAAGTTATGCAACGGAATATTGACAGGGCAAACAGCATCGCACTTCCCGCAAAGGGTAGAGGCATAACTGAGGTGCTTAAAGGAATCAAAATCTCTCATAAAGGGTGTGATGATCGCACCGATAGGTCCCTGATAAGTAGTGCCATAGGTAGCACCGCCAACTAATTTATAAACGGGGCAGACATTTGCACAAGCTCCACAACCAATACAGGTAAGTGACTGTCGTTGTTTTTCCTGTTCAAGAACATTCGATCTGCCATTGTCTATCAAAACCAGAATCAGTTCTTCCGGACCAACGCGTTCACCTTCTTTTTTTGGTCCGGTAATAATGCTGTTGTAGGCTGTAACCGGCTCACCAACTTGGTAAGATGCGAGCAAAGGCCAAAACAAATCCAGGTTTTCCATTGAAGGTATCAACATATCAATTCCGGCCACAATCAACTGAATTTTAGGTAATGACATGGTGGTTAATGCTATGGATTCGTTTTCGGTGATAGCGATACCCCCTATATCACTTACCAGAAAATTACATCCTGTAATGCTCATTTCGGCACTGGCTATTTTTTCACTTAGATACTCCATGGTAAACTCTGTGATTTCCAATGATGTCAAATGTTCTGAGGCACCCAATTTAGTATGCAAGAGTTCGGCTACTTCCTCATTTGAATAAACCCGATTGGGTGTTCCCATGTGGTTTAGTCTCTCTCCTGCCAGCTGAGCAATAAAATCAGCAGTATCAGATTCAATTACTTCAACTCCTGCATTTTTCAAGGTTTGGTTAAGCGAAATTTCTTCCGTAACCATCGATTTTGACTTTACAATCCTGGTTATTTGATTTTTCTTGATTATTTTTTTTATTTCAAGCTTGGCTTCATTTGCATCGCGTGCCCAAATTACTTTTCCTCCATTGCTCAAAAAGTTGTCTTCAAATTCAATCAGATATCTATCTAGTTCATTGATAACCTTGTTTTTTAAATAGCCTGCTCGTTGACGAACCACCGATAATTTATCATACTGGTTTAATCCGTCTTTAACCCTTTTTTCATGCTGATTGATGGTCAAAACAATTTGTTCCTGCTTCTCCGGGTTGCTTATTACCTGGAGTGCGCGCTCCGTAAAATCTTTGTATTCAGTATTTATTTCCACTTGAAAAAAGTTAAATTAACTTATTTATTTTATTAACACGAGTTAAATGACGCCCACCGTCAAAAGAGGTGTTAAGAAAAATTTCCGTTATTTTCCAGGCGTCTTCCATCGAAATAAAGCGGCCTGGTAACGACAAAACATTCGCATCGTTGTGCCGCCTGATTAGCTCGGCCTGTAATACATCCCAACACAATCCGGCCCGCACGTTGGGGTATTTGTTGGCGGTCATCTGGGCTCCGTTGCCACTTCCGCAAAGAATAATTCCACGTTTAAACTCTCCTTTATTAATAGCACTCGCGAGCGGATGAATCATATCTGGATAATCAACGCTTTCTTCCGAATTGGTTCCAAAATCAAACACGGTGTATCCCGATCTTTCGAGTTTTTCTTTTAAAAAAGTTTTCATGGCAAATCCACCATGATCGGATGCCATAGTTAAAATCATGTTGTTTTCTGTCATTGTTGAAAAAATATGCTACAAATTTAGACATTTTTAAGGGGCAATGATTAAATCAACTGAAAACCATTTGCTTTGAATAGTTACCTTTTTAGTTCATCTTAACCTAATGTATTTACACTCAAATTTTTATCGGTTTTCACTATTTTATTGTTAATATCTGCTTATTTTTGTTGATAATTACTTTGTAAATCGAGGTTTATTAACATCCAAATTTGACACTCGTGAGGTTTACATTTTTAAATGAAAGTTATAAATAGTTTTCCATTTTAATGAACAACTTTGCTCTTCAATCGACAGGATGTTTTTATAACCGCAACAAAAAATTAAGAGGATGTTAATAAGTGATTATACCTTTGATTTAAAAATATTTAAACAAAGTTATTTTGTTAATACAGTGTTAAATATATGGTCTTTTTCAATTTTCCAAACAAATTGGATACAAGTAATCAAACATTTGAACAGTGCTATAAATATTAACATTTATTTAATTAAATAAAAGATATAATAAGGCTTAATTGTTCATAGTTAATAAGAGATGAATTATAGAAACGAAATACTGAGACTAAAGAAAGAAAAAAATGCTTTGATTCTGGCGCATTTTTATCAAATTCCGGAAATTCAGGATATAGCTGATTATGTTGGCGATAGTTTAGGGCTGGCGCAAAAAGCATCAGAAGCAAATTCAGATATGATTGTATTTGCTGGTGTGCATTTTATGGCGGAAACCGCGAAAATGCTTAATCCCAATATCCCGGTTGTTTTGCCCGATCTGAATGCAGGTTGTTCATTGGCCGACTCGTGCCCTTATGAAGATTTTAAGTTTTTTAAGGAACAACATCCTGATCACATTGTGATTAGTTATATAAATACAACCGCGGCCATTAAAACGCTCACAGATGTGGTATGTACTTCAGGTAATGCCGTTCAAATTGTAGAGTCATTTCCAACAGAGCAAAAAATAATTTTTGCCCCTGATAAAAATTTGGGAGGCTATATCAACCGGTTAACCGGACGAAATATGATTTTATGGAATGGCACCTGCGAAGTACATAATATTCTTAATACTGAGGCCATTATCGAATTGAAACAAAAACATCCCGATGCCAAAGTAATTGCGCATCCCGAATGTAGTGCTCCCGTTCTTACATTGGCAGCCTATATTGGATCTACCACAGGAATGATTCATTTTACGCAAAAAGATATTTCCAAAAAATTTATTGTTGCTACTGAATCAGGCATTTTGCATCAAATGAAAAAGCTTTCTCCCGAGAAGGAATTTTATATTGTGCCATCCGATAGCACTTGTTCTTGTAACGATTGCCCATATATGAAACTTAATACCATGGAAAAGTTGTATCTTGCGTTGAAAAATGGGAAACCTGCCATATCTTTAGACGCTGAAACTATTGAATTGGCCAGGAAACCTATTATTCGGATGCTTGACATTTCAAAAAAGTTGGGAATCATTTAGTTATTTAGTTAAAAATGAAAGAAAAACTTTCAATATTCTTGTTGATTTTTATTTTGGTGGCAGGTTCTTCCTGCTCCAATAAAGTAATATTTACAAAAGAAATGAGAATTAATCTATTGGAAAATAAACTCAAAGAAAATGAAGTACAATATTTTAATTCCGGGAAAATTGTGCTTAAACGA
>PCUL01000013.1:11718-16129 GCA_002771745.1 Bacteroidetes bacterium CG18_big_fil_WC_8_21_14_2_50_41_14 | reverse complement strand
GCCAAAGATCTTTTAAATATATCTTTTGAGACAGGTGAAAACCGACAATTGTCGTTCAAATGCAATGCTGATGGTTATTATCAATTGTCTGCACTATCCTGGAAAGGAAATTATGGACAGGTTAAATACGATACTACTATTTATTATCTCACGCCCTCTTCAAGCCGAGCTTTGTTAATGGTTGCAAAAGACTATGTTAGCAAGTTTGAAAAACAAAAACGAATCTTAAAAGGCAGAACAGTTTCTTCCGGACATGAATAAAAAAAATTTTTTCTGGATTATAATACTGATTTTTGTCCAAATGAACCTCACAGGACAAACTACCGGAGAGTTGATAGGTGAAGGATATACCGTTTTTTATTCACCTGACAGCGTTGTTATTAGTGAAGGTTACATGGTTTCCGGGAAACCTGATGGGTATTGGAAAAACTATTATCCTGATGGAATTTTGAAATCGGAGGGAAACAGAAAAAATTTTTTACTTGACAGCATTTGGCGTTTTTATAGTGAAGAAGGCCAACTTATTCTTGAAATAGATTATGAGCAAGGTAAAAAAAACGGCTTTCGCTCAACTTATCAAGGCAATGAAATCATTCGTGAACGTTTTGTACAAGATGTGAAGCAAGGAGAAAGCTATGTATTATCCGCTGACCTGAAGATCAAATCAAAAATACCTTTCGTTGATGGGTTGGAAGAGGGAATAGCACGCGACTATGATACCCTAGGAAATATTATTCAACTGGTATATTATAAAAAAGGTTATGTTGTTGAAAGAGAGCGCATAAACAGAACCAATTCAAATGGACTACGACATGGAAGATGGAAGTGGTTTTTTGATGATGAAGTAGCTGTACAAAAAGAAGGATCGTACAATAATGGGTTAGAGAACGGCTATTGGAAAGAGTATGATAGGGATGGAAACCTGATTTCGGCTACAAAATATGTGGATGGTGAAAAACAGGAAAAAGCCGAAGAGTTGGTTAAATTGGATATGCGTACTGATTATTATCCAAGTGGAAAAATTAAGGTAGTATCTACTTACTCCAAAGAAGGCATTCCTGAAGGAGTGCGCCGTGAGTATAACGAAACAGGAGAGGTAGAAAAATCATTTATTTTTAGAAAAGGAAAAATAGTGGCAGAAGGAATTTTGACGGACGATGGTAAACGTCAGGGCCTCTGGAAAGAATTTTATCCCAATGGTAAATTAAAAGCAACGGGAGTTTATAGGGACGATTTGAGAGAAAAGATTTGGGAGTTTTATTATCAAAAAGGTCAATTGGAGCAAATTGGTAAATATATCAACGGAAAGCCGGACAGCCTTTGGCGCTGGTACCATTCAGATGGCAAAACTTTGCGTGAGGAGCATTTTTACAATGGTTTGCCTGATGGGGTGTACAGTGAATTTGATGATCAGGGGAAATTAATTACTACAGGAGATTATCTGGAGGGGAAGATGGAAGGCTTCTGGACATTGGAAATTGGTGATTCCAGGGAGGAAGGCTCTTATAGCGAAGGATTGAGAAGTGGAATCTGGAAAACCTACTATCCCGATGGAAGTCTCGCATTTGAAGGCAAGTATGTTGATGATTTACCAAATGGAAAACATCAGTGGTGGTGGCCCAACGGCCGACTTAAGATGGAAGCAGAGTTTGTCATGGGACGCAAAAGTGGGGAAATGAAAAAATATAATGATGATGGTACCAGCTTAATCACAATAGATTACAAGGAAGGTAAGGAAGTTAAATATGATGGCATTACTTCAGACATGGAGGAATAAACTCTTGGAAGATTGAATCTAAATAGCAAGTATTTGTATCAATATCAGGCTTTCTTTATATCTTCGCCCGGATTTTAAGTCACAAAAAAGTTAATCAAAAAACATAAAATCATGAAAAAGATTTTTTTAGGCATTGTCTTATTGGGTTTGTTTGCCACGGCATGTGTTAATAACAATGTCAAAGACGAAGCAACAGCTGAAGATGGTACCGAAGTTGCTGTAAATGAAATTGCACTGGTCAGCCTGGCTGATTTTGATAGCCTTGCCAGCAATTATGTTGGAAAAAAGGTTCAATTAGAAGGTACCATTGATCATATTTGCCGACATGGTGGGCAACGTGCTTTTGTTGTGGTTCCTGAATCGGATACACGTGTAAAAATTACCCCTGACGAAACAATCGCTGCATTTAATACAGAGCTTGAAGGGAGCCAGGTGATTGTCGTGGGTGTGGTGGAAGAACAAAGAATTGACGAAACCTATATCAAAGAGTGGGAAGAGGAAATTAAGGCAGGGGCTTTAACTACTGACGATAAAGGAGAAGGAACTCATTTGGGTGGTAACGTTGAAAAAGGTGGCGAAGGTGCCGATCTGGATGAAGAAATGGAAAAAGTAAATAACCTTCGTCAGTCTTTGCTCGATTCAGGCAGCGATCACCTTTCATTTTATTCGGTAATGTGTACATCCTTTAAGGTTGTAGATCAACAAGACGACGAAGAAGACATTGAAAATTAGTATTCATTTGTTACAGTTTATTTCATGAATTTTAAATGGCGCAAATGGAATAGGGCCATCCACAGGGATTTTGGTTATCTGTTCTTTGGCATGACACTTATTTATGCGCTTTCCGGGATTGCCATAAATCATATAAATGACTGGAACCCAAACTATGTGGTAACTTCCGAAGAGGTTCAGGTTAATACTACCGGTCAGAAACCTGATAAAAAGCTGATAAAAAATTGGCTGAACGTTATGGGTGAATCGGGCAACTATAAAAGTCATTATTTCCCCAATAGCGACTTCCTCAAAATTTTTATTAAGGATGGTACGGTCTATGTAAATTTGACTAATGGAGAGGGGCTAATTGAGAAATCTACCAGACGTCCCTTGTTTAGAGAAGTAAATTATTTGCATTATAACCCGATAAAATATTGGACCTGGTTTTCAGATATCTTTTGTGGGGCCTTGATTGTATTGGGAATTTCGGGGCTGTTTATTCCTCGTGGCGGACAGGGCATTACTGGCCGTGGTGCCTGGATGGTCATTCTCGGTATTCTTATACCGTTTATTTATTTAATGATTTATTTTTATTAGCATCATGAACGAATACCTGATCATTCTGATTTTTATTCTATGGTATACTTTTTCCATGATCGTGTCTGAATCAGTAGGAAGCAAAAAGAAATTAGGCGTACAATGGTCGTTTTTCTTCTGTATGATGCTTTCTCCGGTTTTGGGCTATATGATTACCTATTTTGGTTCTGATAGCTTAACAACCTCTAAATAGGGCTCCGGCTATTCCATCAGCAAATAATTTTCCGGCGTCGGTTAATTGATAGTTATTGCCTTGTTTCCTCACTTTGTTTTGTTGGATAAATGGAATTATACCTTCTTCGAAACCGATTTGAAATTCATTTCCAAAAACATTAAAAATATGTTCTGTGTCACAACCCCAGGTTGTACGCAAGCTGGTCATAATGTATTCGTTATATTGCTGATCGACTGATAATATTTCTTTTTCCAACACCATAGTATCAGTTGTTTTCGCTTCGCAGTATTGTTTCATATTTTTAACATTCCATTGCCGGGTGAGTCCATTAAACGAATGAGCAGATGGACCCAGGCCAAGATAATGACCACCAAGCCAATAGATACTGTTGTGTTTTGAATAATAACCCTCCCTGGCAAAATTTGAAATTTCATAATGAATGTAACCTTGTTTGTCTGTTTCTTCAAGAAGTATTTCAAAATGACGCACTATTTGATCTTCTTCGGTTGAGGCTAATTTTTTTTTATTGATCAGGACTTCGAGGTTTGTTTTTGGTTCTACCGTTAGTGCGTAGGAAGAAAGGTGAGGAAGACCATATTCGAAAAAGATGTCCAGGTTTTTTTTCCATTTTTCATTTGTTAGTGTCGGTATACCGTAAATTAAATCGATGGTCATGTTCTTATAGCCTAAATTAAGTGCATTCTCAATTGCCAGTCTGGCTTGTTTTGAATGATGTGAACGGTTTAGATAGGTGAGGTCGTCATCAAAAAAGCTTTGAATACCGATACTGAAGCGGTTGATAGGTGTTTCGTTTTTTAGTTTTTTCAAATACTCGATCGAGAGATCATCCGGATTGCCTTCTAACGTAATTTCCGCGTTTTCGATTACCGTGAAGTGACTTTTGATCTTGTTAATCAGCAAATTGATTTCTGAAGGTTCCAGTACCGAAGGCGTTCCTCCTCCGAAATAAATGGTGTTGACCGGTTGCTTATTCAAATAATGATGGCGAGATTCTATTTCGTGTAAAAGTTTGCTGATGAATGGATTTCTGTATTTTTGAGAAATCACCGTATAAAAATTGCAGTAGTGACATTTTTTTCGACAAAAAGGGATGTGAATATATATTCCGGCCATGTTGAAGTTATCAG
>PCUL01000013.1:0-11704 GCA_002771745.1 Bacteroidetes bacterium CG18_big_fil_WC_8_21_14_2_50_41_14 | reverse complement strand
AAACGAAAAGAAGTATACAGGTCAATTAAACCTAATTGCCATAAAAATTAAAGAAAATTTTCAAGTTTTTCTTCATTTGCTTGAACTGAAGTTACCTTAAAGTCAGGGTCTTCAATCATTTTTCTAAGTTTATCAACCGCAGTAGTATTGGGGTAATAGTTAATAAACAAATACATATGGTCTCTTGTAGAAATGATATTTCCCTGCGTATCCATAAATTCATATTCAAACGAAGCTGTTGAGATGGGTATATCAGGATAGTGACTAAGCATTGTGGCACATAATTTTTGCTTGTCTTTATCCGTTACCTGTGACTCAGAACTAACTTTTGTTGAAGCATAAAAGAAAATATCTTCAATAAAATGTAATTGAATTGTCAGCTTGTAGTTTTCAACATTTTTTCTATAAAAATATACTTTGTGTCCTCGAATTTTATCAGTATGATCGAGAAAAAATGTTTCTTTTTCAAAATACTTTTCAAGGTCCTTAATAATAATTTTATCAAGCGTGAGCCCTTGATAAAGAATTTGGTTTTTGGTGATATTGTTTGTTTTTTTGTTTAAAACCGCCTTTAAATCATCAAAAATGAGAATACTATTCTCACGGTGGTACTGTGATGAATTTGTTGAAAGCGTTTTATTTTTAGGTTTACCAAAAAGAGAGAACATAATCAGATCAAGTAAGGTTATTTGGGCAACAGGATAAATCAATATCACATTCAGCAACACAAAACTAAAACTAAATTATAATGAAGTACTCTATTTTTGTTAAATAAATATTAAATAAATTTGTCAAGCTTATCGGCACCTTCTTTTCCACTGATTTTAGCAGAAATAATATTCTCAGACAGTTGCTTTATTTTCTCAACCGCTGGATTATTGGCATAATAGCTGATATACAAATAAATATGATCCCTTGTAGAAATGATATTGCCTTGTGTATCCATAAATTCATATTCAAAAGTGTTGTCTGGAACTACCATATCCGGATAATGGTGCAGCAATTGATTCGAAATTTTTTGTTTGTCTTTATCCGAAACGATCGACTCGGAACCAACTTTGGTATTTGCAAAAATGAAAGTATCATTGATAAAGTGCAATTGCATCAACAAAGTATATTTTTCCACACTTTTTTTGTAAAAATAGATGAAGTGACCCGGTATTACTTCGTTGTGATCAAGCATAAACGATTCTTCAGCAAATTGTTTTTCTCGCTCCACAGCTAATATTTTGTCAAGGGTTAATCCTTGATAAAGAATTGGGTGGTTTGTTATAACAGAAACTTTTTTGCTAAAAACGGTCTTTAAATCATCAACATTTTGAATTTGATTTTCACGATAGTAAAATGCTGAATTCTTTTGAAGCGGTTTCTTTTTAAATTTGCTAAAAAACGAGAACATAAAGAACACAATTTGGTTTATAAAATATTGGCCATTCATTAATATCTGGCACAAAACCAGCGGACAAAGTTAAGGAATGGATTAACATCAGTTAATTAATTGGTGTTTTTTTTAGTACGGACGTTTTTCTTAATTTCGATAAAATAGGCAGTCGATGCAAAACCGATGAATAAGAAAACATTAACCAAAAGTTGAAAATTAGATGGTGTGTTGGAGAAAAGCAATGATCCGAAATATAGAACAATGGCCAGAATTGAATATAAAATAATTCTTTTGTATTGATAATCAATCTGATAAACTTGTCTACCCCAAATAAATGAGATCGCCATAATAACAAAGTAACAAACGAAATTTGCCCAGGCGGCTCCTATAAAGCCGTATTTTGGTATCCATATAACATTTAGTACAATGGTGATTAAGCTACCAACAATGGCAATAATGGCTCCATAGAGTGTGTTGTTTGTAAGCTTATACCATACCGAAAGATTATAAAAAACGCCCAGAAATAACTTGGCTGCCAAAATAATCGGAACAATTGTCAAACCTGCCCAAAACCCGGGTCCAATAAAATATTTGAATAGGTCTATGAACAGCATCACTCCCAAAAAAATGATCCAACAGAAAATAACAAAGTAGGTCATTACCTGACTATATATCTTTTTAGCATCTTTTTTGTCAGCTTCAGCAAAAAAAAATGGTTCGGCTGCATACCTGAACATTTGAATGAAAAGCATCATGATAATGGCCAGTTTATAGCTGGCGCTATATATGCCAAGTTGCGCTTCTGCTGTTGAGGAATCCGGTAAAAAATACTTCAGGAGAATTTTGTCCGCTACTTCATTTATCATACCAGTTAATGATATCACCAGGATAGGCAGACCGTAGGCTAACATTTTTCGTAATAATGGCCAGTTAATGTTGATTTTAAATGAAGATAATTCCGGCGTTAACATCGCTAAAGTTGCCAGGCTTCCCAAAGTGTTCGAGATGAACACGAATGCCACGAGGTTTGTGCTTCTATAAATAGGTAATTCCATTAATCTTTCTCCGGCTAATTTAGGGATGACCCAGAGAAATATCAGATTAAAGGCGATGGTCAACAAAACACTTAATATACGTATTGTCGAGAATCGCCTGGCTTTATTTTGGTGACGCAACTGAGCAAAAGGCAGTGCTGTAAATGCATCGATGGCAATGATAAGGCCAATGTATAAGATGTATTCTTTATTTGACGGATAATCGATGATTTGGGCAATGGGTTGAGTAAATACCACCACCAACAGAATAAACCCGATTGAAGTAACTAACAAGGCCGATGTTGCCGTATTAAAAACGTCTGCAGCGTTATCGCTTTTGCTTACAAACCTGAAAAAGGAAGTCTCCATTCCGTATGTTAACAGAACCAAAAGTAACGCGACCCATGAATACAGAACAGTTATCTGACCATATTCTGCCTGGTTGAATATCATGATGGTATAAAAGGGAACAAGAAGATAATTCAGGAAGCGGGGAACCATCGTTCCAAGACCATAGATTGCCGTTTCTCCGGCCAACCGTTTAATGGGGTTTATTGGCATTTTCACGAATCAAAAGTAACTATTTTCATCTCTTGGAGATAAAGGGTTGGCTGATGACAATTTTACCTGGGTCATATCGTATTTCTAACGTTATCCTTGAAAATCCAATTTTTTTAGTTGAGGAAACGACAGGGTAAATGTTGTTCCATAACCCGGTTTGGATGTAAACCAAATGCGCCCATTGCTCTCTAAAACGATCGATTTAACAATGGCAAGACCTAATCCTGTTCCACTGGTTTTTGTTGTAAAATACGGTTTAAATATATTTTGTTGTGCTGTTTCATCAATCCCTTTCCCATTGTCTGAAATAGAAATAGTCAACTGGTCCAACTCGCTTTTACAAATGATGGCTATTATTTTCTCTGTTTGATTTGAAAACGATTGTACCGCATTTTTTATCAGATTGTTCATAACCCTGATCATGTCGTTTTCTACTGCATTTATATAGCATGGTGTTGTGGGAAGTTCTACTTTAAAAGCGATATCAGTCTGATTAATAAATAATTCTAACACGCCCGATATTAAGTCTCCCATATTAATTGCTTCTGTAGTTTTTGAAGGTGTTGAAGCGACTTCGCTAAACATATTGGCTACATTATCGAGCGTTTCAATTTGTTCAATTAGCGATTTGGTTATGGAGGATATTTTTTGCGGAAAATCAAGCTGTTTTTCCTGGTATGCTTTTTCTAAATACTGAACATTTAGCTTCATTGGTGTAAGCGGGTTCTTTATTTCATGGGCGATTTGCCGGGCCATTTCGCGCCAGGTACTTTCTCTTTCTGAATGTTTCAAAAGCTCGGCACTTACTTCCAGCTTTTCCACCATCAAATTGTATTGATTGATCAACGCACCTATTTCGTCGTTGTTATGCCAATAGATCATTTTGTTGGGTTTATCTATTTGTATAACAGCCATTCGTTGTTTAAGCAAGAAGAGTGGTCGTGTGAGAAATCTTGAGATGATGAGCGTTAGAATTGTTCCGATGATTCCAATCAATACTGCCAGGTTAATGAAAGTAGCAAGCAGACCGAAATAGGTTTGTGATATTTCTGATTGACGTGCAAAATACGGAAGATTGATAATGGCTTGAGGTTTATTTTGTGAAAGAAACAAGGGCAAATATGAAGAGTAATAAGTCAAAGATCCAATTTTTTCTTCTGTAATGAACGAAGGCTGGTGATTGATCATGATTGCTTGATATGCCGCTGGATTTATAACCTTCGACAATAGACCCTTTTCTTCCATCTCCGGACGCGATGTGGCAGCAAGTTTTCCTGAAGGTTCGAAAAGATTGATGTCGGAAAAAAATACCTGTGAGAATTTTTTAAGTAAGGTTTCAAGCCGGACATTTTCTTCTGCTGAAAATGTTATTTCATTTGCTAATTTATGTTGTAACTCGATGAAAACAGAATATGTTTTTTCTTCGAGTTGTTTCTTTGTTTCATCAACGGCGTTGTTTTTCAAAAAAATTAAAGTTACCAAAGCCAGTAATGCAATTGTAAAAATGATTGTACCAATGATAAATAATTGAAGTTTATTTCTGAAAGTAACGGAATAAATCAATCCATTTTTATTTATAAACTTAATTGTATATAAAAGTGAGGCTATCAAAGCAAAAAGTAAAAAAAGCATCGAAAAAGGGAAAAGTATCATATTGTTGCTTTTCAGGGATTGGCTGACAATAACATACTCTTCTTTCGTTATTGAAATATTGTAATGTCGATAAGCATTGGAATTATAAAATACATCTGTCAGTTTTGAAATTTCTGGAGAAAGGATTATCGGGTAATGATAGTCTCCAAATTTGTAGAAAAGAGTTCCACTATAGTATCGAGCGTAGGAAAGGTTGGTAAGGTTATATGCCTGAGCCCTTTGATCAATTAACAGTCCCGGATATCCAATTCCTTCCGGAACATAGGTCGCTACAATTTCAAGGTATACTCTTTTAACAGATTTATTCATTAACTTGAATGTTAATATACCCAGGTAATAGATATTTTCTGTATGAGTATCCATCAGATACAATGTAGAATCAAGAACCGGAGTTCCTGATTGGGTTTTAAACTCGTTGAAAAACGATGCACATGAAATAGGATCCTTTTCATTTTTAATTTCCAAAAGATCCGATGAGTCGCAAACCGTAACCTGAATTTTGTATTTTTCAAATGCTGAGTTAAAGTATTTATATATCAGCAATTGCTCTATAAGCAATGGATTCGTTTCTGTTTCAGATGAAAGAAGGGATTTTAGCTGATCATCTTGTTCAATTCTATTTGCCATTAGCGAAAATTCGTATTCTAATAATGGGTCGTTTTTTTGCGATAACATTTGAGCCGTAAACTCTTGCATTTTCTTTGCCTTTACGTCAATGGTTTTGTTTATAATCCAGGCGGTTGCTCCAGCTACCAGCATCAATAAAAGTAAGACTTCTAAAATAGAGGAACGAAAACGATTGGTGGTTGAGCCAATTAAAAATGCGATAGTTACCATCAGCCAGGCAACTATAGATAGGACGAATAGTTCATCTTTAAATATAAAATTGAATGGAAGAAATAGAAATGGTATAATAAAAATGTAAAGCTTTTTAAGAGGTTGCCGATGATTTATTATTGAAAAACCGGAAAGTAGAAAAAGCAAAATTCCATTTGAAAATAAAATAATGACTAAAAGAATCCACTCTGTTTGATAATTTGGAACTAAGGTGGTAATAAACGTATATTCGTTGTATAACAATATACTTAATATAAAGTAGTAAACGAGAATTGCCAGAGACCAAGTGACTAAAAAATAACTAACAATACGGTATACTGATTTTATTTTATAGATGGGAGGTTTTAAATCGTTTATTAATAGATATGCTGTTAAAAAGAAAAGCAAAGAATTGGTAATAATATTTCCCGGAAATTGAAATAAGGGAATGGATGAAATAGAAGTGGTGAAAAGGGTACTATTTTTCAGAAGAGGTAAAAAGTGTAAATAAATGTCGGCTAATCGAATGATAATCAAAGTAATGACAAAGCTGATATAAAATAGTTTTTTTGAATTTGTAAAAACAGAAAGACGCCTGTATAGCGATAAAATGGTTAATATGATGAGTACATACATCAAAAGGTACAAAAGGAAAAGAAAAAGCTGATCTGTCTTGTTAAGTATAATTGTTTTCTTTGGTACTCCAAACAGCTTGTAAACGCCTTTTTTTTCAATCAAAATAGAATTTTCCTCAAACTCATTTTCCAAACAAAAATTTACCTGATTGTTTACTGCAATTTCAGGGTTAACTGATGGTTTAAGAAATGAGTTCTCTACTTGGTATTCATATTGTAGCGCTTTAAATGTTATAATTAAGTACGATTGTAAAACTTGTTGATGGATTAAATAGATTCCATTGTTTAATTTTACAATGGTATCTTTCTGAGAATTGGATATTAGCGGAATGTTGTGAGTAACGGTGTATGTATTCCAATAGCAGAGACTGTCATGGTGATAAATATAACATCCAAGCTTTGCGGAATTAGTTATGTTATTAAGATGATTCCATGAAAATTGAGCATCCTTTTCTAATGCAAGTCGAACCGAATCGTTCACTTGAGAAATTTTAAACAGTTCATTATCAATATAATACGAAATATCACTCTTTAATTTATCTACAGAATATTCCGTATTTAAGAATTGATTGAAAATGAATAAAGCGATCATGAGTAAGATAGAAATTAAGAGAAGATAATTTCTTCTATCTGTAATAATATTGATGATTTTTTTACTCATAAAGCCAATTGCAGGTCGTTATTCCTTTTTCATTACAAAAATCATGCTTGAATAGTTATTCGATTTAGTGCCTTTAAGATTTGAAATGAATCCTGTTAAGAATGCCCTAAAAACCGAGAAGGAATTATTTTGGTATTTTTCACTCAGCAGACTTACATAGTAGGCATCCATTTTCATTGGAATGATATCAATAATTTTCAATTTGTGTTTTTTTGCCAAGACAGAGAATGATGATGGGTTGAAATGATGAAGATGTCGGGGAACATCCAAACCGGCCCAAAAAGCACCATATTTCATGGAATCAAAAGAGTTGTTATTTGGAAGCGCGACTATAAAAATTCCATCTCGTTTAAGTAGTTTTATGACCTGAATTATTCTTTGATTAATATCGGGAACGTGTTCTAAAACGTGCCACATTGAAATAACATCAAAGCTTTCAGGTGAAAAATTCGATAATTGAGGTTCATCGTCAACATCCAAATGATAGGAGTTTTGAGCAAATTCTCTGGCTTCCTTATTTGGCTCAATACCGTTAGTTGACCAGTGATGGCTTGAAAAATAATTAAGAAGTTCACCTGTGCCACAACCAACATCTAATATGGAACCTATCGGTTTATAGGATTTAACAAGCGTATATTTTCTTTTAATGTTAATTGTTCGGAGAACCTGATAAAGGAGGTTTATTACCCCTTTATTGGAGGCAGTATGCGAAAGATATTGATCCGAGTTATAGTATTTTGGAAGCACTTTTTCTGAGGGGGCCGGACTGGTTAAAACGTAGCCGCATTGATTACATTTAAGTAGAGAAAATTCTTCTTTTGTCAGGAAATAATCTTTTGTCTTCAAGAAAAGGTTTATTTCAACAGAACCGCATACCGGGCATACATTTGTTGATTTCATTTTATGATGTTTCACGTGAAACAATTGAATTATCTTCCAAAAAATACGAGCAATACATTGATATCCGACGGGGATACGCCACTAATCCTGGATGCCTGGCCAATGGTGGAAGGGCGTATTTTTGTTAGTTTTTGCCTGGCCTCTGTAGACAGGGATTTGAGTTGGTGAAAATTAAAATTATCATGGATTAATATATTTTCCAATTTGGATAATTTGTCTGCCACGTCTGATTCTTTTTGAATATATCCTTCGTATTTAATATGGATTTCAGTCGCTTCTATTTCTTCTGTATTAAGCTGATGTGTATTAACATAAGTTTTTAAAGATTTAACAGAATCAATGAGATTAAAGAGGTTTACCTGAGGCCTAAGAAGTATATCGGAGGCTTTAATTTGTTGTCTTAAAATAGGGGTCTCTAATGATTCGAGGCAAGCATTTATTTCCTTTGGAGTAACACCTTCTGTTTTCAAAAATTGAATAAACCCGGTAATTTTGTTGTACTTTTTAATTACATTGTCAAACCTTTCCTTTGATGCCAATCCTAAATCGTATCCTTTAGGTGTAAGCCTGATATCCGCATTGTCCTGGCGCAGTAAAGTCCGGTATTCAGCCCTGGAAGTAAAAAGTCGATAAGGTTCATCAACGCCTTTGGTAACTAAATCATCTATTAGTACTCCGATGTACGCATCTTGACGTTTTAGCACAAAAGGCAATTTTTCATTTAGGTTTAAATGTGCATTGATACCTGCCATGATTCCTTGAGCTGCAGCTTCTTCGTATCCTGTAGTTCCATTTATTTGACCTGCAAAATATAAGTGGTTAATCAATTTCGTTTCAAGAGTATTTTTAAGCTGAGTAGGAGGGAAGTAGTCGTATTCAATTGCATAACCCGGTGTGAATATTTTTGCTTTTTCAAATCCCGGTATCTCACGCAATGCTTGTAGCTGGATATTATCCGGAAGAGAAGAGGAAAATCCGTTGACATAATACTCAATGGTATTCCAACCCTCAGGTTCTACAAACAATTGGTGTCTTGTTTTATCGTAAAATCGATCTATTTTGTCTTCTATCGAGGGACAATACCTGGGTCCTATTCCTTCAATTCTTCCTGCAAACATAGGAGAATCTGAAAAGCCCAATCTTAAAATATCATGTACATTTTTTGAAGTATAGGTTATCCAGCAACTCCGTTGTTGAGTTAAGTGTGGAGTATCAGTATAACTAAATTTTTGAGGATTTTCATCACCTTTTTGTTCTTCCATTTTCGAAAAGTCGATCGTGCGGCCGTCAACACGAACAGGGGTTCCTGTTTTAAGTCGTGCCGCTTCAAATCCAATATGAAATAGTTGCTCTGTAATACCATAAGAAGGAGAATCACCCATTCGGCCCCCGCCAAATTGTTTTTTTCCAATATGAATTTTACCATTTAAAAAGGTACCAGCAGTTAAGATTACTGCTTTGGAAAAAATTCTATGGCCCATTCCAGTAACTACGCCCGTCACCAGATTATTTTCAAGAATTAATTCAGTAACGGTATCTTGCCAAAAATCCAGGTTTGGAGTTTTCTCCAGCATTTGTCTCCATTCCATGGCAAAAAGCATTCGATCGCTTTGGGCCCTCGGGCTCCACATGGCGGGTCCTTTAGATTTGTTTAGCATGCGGAACTGGATCATGGTTTTGTCGGTAACAATGCCTGAATACCCGCCAAGAGCGTCAATTTCACGCACAATTTGACCTTTAGCTACACCACCCATTGCCGGATTACAGGACATCTGCGCTATTCTTTGTAAATTCATCGTAATAAGAAGGGTTTTCGAACCCAGATTTGCTGCCGCAGCCGCCGCCTCCGAACCCGAATGACCGGCTCCTACAACGATGATGTCATATAGTTCAAACATAGGAAATGTTTCACGTGGAACAATGTAGTTTAAGGCCGCAAAGTTAAGTAATAATCCTCTTTGGCGCGTATTTCCTCTTTTTCTATGGGGGTATGGTCGTTATATCCTATCAAATGCAAAATACCATGAATAACTACCCGGGAATATTCATCAAAAGGATTTCCATTGTTTAATTTAGCATTTTCGATTACCCGTGGTAAACTGATAAATATTTCTCCTGAAATAATATTGTTGTTGTTTGAAGTAGGGAATGAAATGATATCGGTGTACGTATCGTGATTTAGAAACTTTAAATTTATTTCGAGTAGTTGTTCATCATCACAAATGATGTAGGTGATATCCCCTATTTTTTTATTCTCAAGAAGGATCACCTGAGTAATCCATAGTTTAAGGTAAACTTCATATTTCCTGAAGTCGTTGAGATGAAAAAGATAGCTAAACGTGATCATCGTTTGATGCTACCTTGGTTACATTAACCCCATTATGGTAAGCACGAAGTAAAAGTGCCCTTTCATGATATATCCTATTATGAATGGCACTGATATCGAAGGATATTTGAACCGAATTATCTTCATTAATAACAATACCATCGGTAAGGCGTTGAATCACAAATACCTTATCGGATACCATACCTTGTTCTTCGTGATCCAGGTTTTCGGGAGTGTTTATTTGATCAATTAATTTTTGATCAAAGCCATCAATAATTATGTTAAGTAATTTAAAATCAGTATGATAAGACAGTTTTATTGAGTCAGGAGGATTGCTAATACTCCAGATATGGTAAAGCTCACTTAATGAAGTCAGGATATTTCCAAAATAGGTTTCATTTATCATCAGGTGATCGCACAAAGTTTCTGCGAATTGTTCAATATCATGAATATTATTTCTGCTCGAATGAACAGTTACTATTTGGTCATTTTTTGGGTTCATATTTTTCATTTTCTAACTTAAAGAGATACTTTTTATACAAGTCAAGGTAATAGGGCGATACTTCAATGGGCACGGTAAGAAGTATTTCTTCCTGACGTGTTCTTTCGTCGTTATACTTGAGATCTTGATTTTGGTTTCTTATTTCTCGGTTTTTTCCTTCGTTGGACTCTCTTTTTTTCTCTTTTTCTCTTTCCTGAAGGGCCTCTTTCGATTGTAATAACCTGGTTTCTATTTCTTTTTGTCGTTCTAGTGTCTCTTGACGAAATTGTCGTTGAATCAAATCTTTTTCAGTTTTTTGCATTTCTTCCGTTATCTTATTTAGGCCAGTTCCTTTTTGACCAGAAGCTTCAATTTCATTAATTAAATCCTGTAATTGTCTTCGGATCTCTCCTTGCATGGCCGCCATTCGCGCCAGTTCCTGACTATTTCCATTAACGCCACCCAGACCATTTTTTCCTTCTTTACCCTCTTTTTTTCCATTTTTTTTCATGCGATCACCCAGTTTTTTTTGAGCATCCATTATCTCTTCCAGAGAAGGTTTGCTTCCTGCGCCAGGATTGTTACATTCTCCTTTTCCGCTTTTTTGTCCGGCCATTTTCATGGATGATTTCATCTGCTTAAGCGATTCCGCCAACATTAATGATAGATTGTTAGTAGAAGTCATTGCATATTGCTGCGCACCTAACGATTCACCTACACGACGTTCCTGCATAGAATGCATCGCTTTTTCCATGTTGTTGTTTATCTTACCTGATTCTTCCAGAATAAATGGTTGTATCATGATTTGTCGTTGACTTAATGCTTTTAAAGAATCATGGACCACGATAAAATCAGATTGCAACAATTTTAGCTTTTCGGTATTGTCGATATACAATGGATCATTTTGTGATGTTTCGGCAACTTTATTAATCAGCAATTCCTGTTCATAGCTCATGTCAAGCAAATTGTCGAGAAGAGCCCGTACCTGTTCAGCATCTTCTCCCATCTGCTCAGCCTTAGCTCCCTCCAGAGTAATGCTCAGGCTTACCGCCATTTCTTTCATTTCTTTACCGGCTTTTTGTTGGTTTTCACCGGCCTTTTTTTCTTTATTTTTTTCTAAATTCTCAGAGGCATCTTCCATCTCCTTTTCAATAGAATTGATGTCAGCCGAGTCTTGTTTAATATTAAAGGGGTCTTCTAATTTTTGGTCAAGAGAGTCGGCTTCATTCAGTTTCTCTTGTATATCTTCAAATGAT
>PCUL01000379.1 GCA_002771745.1 Bacteroidetes bacterium CG18_big_fil_WC_8_21_14_2_50_41_14 | reverse complement strand
AAGGCCATTGCCTCTTCTCTATTAAAGTTGGGCACTGTAAACATGAATTTAAAACATATACAACTTGCCGGAGATTTGCTTTACAGAGGTTTAAGAATTGCCAGATCCATTGGCGTTATAGAGGAGGAAATGCAAGCCTATAAGGAAATTGCCAGATGGCATGCCCAACAACGCAATATGGATAGTGCTTTTATATATATGGATTATTACTCGAACACCAGAGATTCGGTTTACGAACAAAGACTCAGTCAACAAATTATTGATACCCAGGCTAAATATGAAACGGAAAAAAAAGAACAAGCGCTGGAATTGTTACAGCATGAGAATCAACTTGTGGAAATAAGCCTGAGACAAAGAAAAACGGAGATCTTATTGCTCATTTTTATCATTATTTCCCTGGTTGGTGCGGGTATATTTCTCTTCTACAGACGTCAGCATAAGCAAAAACTTGCTCTAGATTTAGCCATTATCCGTCACAACGAACAGCGTATACAAGCTGTGTTGGATGGTCAGGAAGAGGAACGGCGGCGGATTGCACGGGAATTGCACGATGGGGTCGGGCAGTCGCTTTCGGGCGTCAAGTTGAAATGGGAAAGTATTTCAGGAACCATTAAAAGCGACACATTGAGGGAGAACCTTCAAAGTTTATCTGATTTAATTGATGGAGCCGCCACTGAGGTTCGTACCATTTCTCATCAGATGCTGCCAAAAGAACTGGAGCAATTTGGCCTGGTAACAGCACTCGAAAGTATCCTCCATATTATTAAAGGTTCCGGTGGAATGGCTTGCACATTTAATTATCACAACATGAATGAGCGGTTGTCACAGGTGATTGAGTTGGGTTTATTTCGAATTGCACAAGAATTAATCAATAATATTAATAAACATGCCGAAGCAACTGAGGTAAATGTTCAACTGCTTAAAAGAAGCAAGCATCTTGTATTTATTGTTGAAGATAACGGAAAAGGATTTGATTATGAACTGAACAAAAGTACCGGAATTGGCTTGATGAACATAGAAAGCCGGGTTCAGGGTTTAAAAGGCATATTGCACTATGAAAGTAAACCCAGGTCAGGCACATTAGTTACCATAAGAATACCATTATGATAGAAGAAATTAAGGTCTTGTTGGTGGATGACCATCAGATCATTATTGATGGATTGCAGTCGTTAATTGAAAATGCCGAAGGCATCCGTGTAATTAGTCAAGCCAATAATGGCCGCGAAGCACTTGGAATATTAAAAATATTGGATGTGGATGTGGTATTGATGGATATTGATATGCCTGTTATGAACGGGCTTGATGCAGCAAAAATAATTCATGAAAACTATGAGGCAACCAAGGTGATTATCCTATCGATGCATGGTGACAAAGCACTGGTTAAGGAATTAATAAAAATGGGTGTGGATGGTTATTTGCTCAAGAATGCCAGTAAGGATGAATTGCTTAATGCCATAAAAAGGGTAGCTTCTGGCGACCGGTATTTCTCCTCCGATGTAACTGTTTCGCTTATGAACGATGATCCTGCGCACAATAAAACGATCACTAAATCCGGCCTTAAACTTACCGTTAGAGAAATTGAGATTCTTAAATTGATTGCCGAAGGATTTACCAATAAAGAGATTGGAGAACAGCTGTTTATCAGCCATCGCACGGTTGATACCCACAGAACAAACCTGATGAAAAAATTGAATATTAACAACGTGGCCGGTTTGATCAGTTTTGCAATAAAAAATGACATCATTCAATAGTTAAATGGCCAATTCATTTTGTAGGGGGTCTGTATTTGTTGTAGGTAGTTTATCAATTTCCGAATACACCTTAATTTTAAAGCGGTTCTCAGTAGATTAAAAATTTACGGTGAATCGCTTAGTTATATACGGATATTACTCTATTCTCCACTTCTTTCCACATCGTATTTTTGTTTCACTCTTGGTAAAAATTTAATACTTAACGACTATGATGACAAGAAATCTACTTTTGGGAATGATTATCGTACTTTGCCTGGGATTGAGTTCCTGCAAAAAAAACGATGATAGTGGTAATCCAAGTACCGGAAATGGTACATTGAGTTTGAATTATGGAGGAACTTCCTGGTCAGCTTCACTGGCTGTTCAGGGTGTAAATTCCAGCGGTGTGATTAACGTGACCGGAAGTGACTCTGAAGCACGCCAGGCTTCTGTAATACTAATGGGCGTCACTCAGCCGGGAACCTTTCAAATCACCACTGGTTCGTTCAATCAATTAAGGTGGACTGAAGGACTGGCTCAGGAGCAAACTTATGTAGCTTCGGGTATCCTTGGCTCCGGAACCATTACTGTAACTGAAATTAGCGACAGTAAGATTGTTGGTACCTTTAGTTTTACGGGGTACAATACCAATGGTGTTTCCAAGGAAATTACAGATGGTAAGTTTAGTGCTAACTTTTAGTAGTAAGCTATAAATCCGAATTTGGGCAAAAAGAGGCTGTAAAATAAGACAGCCTTTTTTTATGTCCTCTGGATATTTGGCTGCTAGAACCAATTCAGCAGGTTGAGTGTCCCGATGTCGTTTGAGGTATTCTTTTCCAATACCGCTTTTAAGATATTTCTCCCTTTTTCTTGCTTCTTCTCTGCTTGTCACTTCTTCGACCACTAAAATATTCCATG
>PCUL01000287.1 GCA_002771745.1 Bacteroidetes bacterium CG18_big_fil_WC_8_21_14_2_50_41_14 | reverse complement strand
TTTCCCTCCTCATTCAAATATTCCCTGTGCCTTCCGGCCAGTATCTGTGAAAAGCCATAGATGGCACGAAGGGGTGCACGAAGGTCGTGAGAAATAGAATAACTGAAAGATTCCAGTTCCTTATTGGCAGACTCAAGTTGGGCAGTACGTTGTTTCACCTTAAGCTCAAGTTCAGCGTTCAGCATTTTCAGTTCTTCCTGAAGGCGTTTTCTTTCGGTGGTATCAAGAGTGGCTCCCACGTATCGCAAAAGATTTCCATTTTCATCAAAATAGGGATGTGCTTTATCATAAACCCATCGAACACTTCCGTCAGGTCTAATTATTCGGTGTTCCAGCTCATAGATTTCCTGATTTTGCATTGCCGCCATAAAAGTTTCATGAAGCAAATTTGCATCATCAGGATGAATACATTTTTCCAGCATCACATTATACTCAGGTGACGGACCGTTGGGGTCAAGATCATAAATGCGATATTCTTCTTCGGACCAGATAGTGCTTTGATCGGCAGCAATAAATTCAAAACTCCCAAGATGAGCAATTTCCTGAGAATTTTTCATAATGCGTGACATTCGTATTAGATCCAGTTCAGCATTCTTGCGCTCAGTGATATTGACAGAAAGGGTTAAAATATTTTCAACTTCGCCATCGGTATTCCTTAGTGGAGCAGAGGTTAAACTGAAGTATTTTTCACCATATCCCCCTTCAAACCGTACAGTTTCACCGGCAAGTACCCTCTTGTATTGGGATTCAACAATTAAAGCCAAATCCGCCGGTAAAACTTCATGAATACTTTTCCCAACAAGGAACTCGTTAGATAATCCGAGCCGCGCTAATTCTTCACCTGCGTTAAAAACGTATCTCATATCGCGGTCAAAAATATGGATAAGTCCACCGGGTATATTCGAGATTATAGTAAGATAGCGTTCCTCGCTTTCGCGAACTGCTACTTCTGCTCTTTTACGGTCAGTAATATCAATGAGGAACCCACGCACCAAAACCCCTTCACCTTTTTCATTTCTGCGAATCACTTCGCCTGTAACATTTAGCCAATGAATAGATTGGTCGGGATAAATAACCCTGAAATCGAACCGGTATTTGTCGGAGCCTCCCGGGGCGACTGCATTTTGAATAAAAGAATTGCTCATTTCACGGTCGTCGGGGTGAGTGGCATTCAGAAATGTTTCGAAAGCCCACTTATCCTGAATCTCAAGGCCATACAAATTATCGTGATTTTTTGACCGTGTCATCGAATTGGTCGCAAAATCGAATTCCCAGGCAGCCACATTGGCCAGTTCGGTTGATAGGCGAAGGAGTGCTTCACTTTCGTTTAATTCTTCGTAGAGCCGGGCATTTTTAATCGAAAGGGAGGCTTGGGCACAGACCGTTTCCAGGAGTTTCAACGAATTTTCGGTTGGTTTTTTATCGGTGCGGGTAAACACACATAGCACACCGACACAATTTTCCCCGACCAGAAGGGGCATGGCTGCGTGAAACCGAATATCTTCTCCCCGTAAAACTTCGCGGGTGGCATAATTCAACACCTCTTCACGTGTGTTAAGGATTAAAGGCCTACAATCGAAGACACAGTTTCCGCAAAGGCAGTCGCCAATTTTAATCTGGTTGGTCGTAAAGTCTTTGATGGTTTCGTCCGATGCTTCGCGCTGTACGGCCAGTTCAAAGGTATCGTCCGGATTGATCAGGCAAATGGTTCCCCCTTCCAGCCCCACAATTTGCAGGGCTTCATCCAGGATGTTTTCAAGCCTGGTTTTAAGGCTCAGAACTTCGGTCGTTTTTAAAATGATCCGGTTGAGGGTCTGCAGTTCCCTATTTTTAAGCCGGATATCTTCTTCTGCTTGCTTTTGCTCAGTAAGGTCGCGGATCACAATGCTGGTACGTTCGTTCCCTTCCTTGTCCTTAAAAATAACTGAAGATATTTCGCCAGGAAATTTTGTACCGTCTTTTTTGAGTAATGTCAGTTCGCCAATTGCCTGGCCGGTTCGCTCTCTTTCTGCAAGAAAACCCGGAAGGCGTTGATCGGTAATATCCAACACACCATTTCTTCCTGCCTCGCGGATTTCATCTTCGGTGCCATCGAAGATTTTGCAGGCAAAGTCGTTGGCCGATAAAATAACTCCATCGGTTGTGGAAAATAAAATTGCCACGCTGCTGTTTTCGTAAATCGAGCGGTATTTTTCCTCGCTTTCATACAATGCTAGTTCTGCCCGTTTGCGGTTGGTAATGTCGTGAAAGAAAATTGACAATCCCTCCTTCGATGGGTAAATTCTGTTTTCAAACCAGAGGTCATAAGGCGGATAATATTCTTCGAGGAACTGGAATTCCTGCGTTTCAACAGCTTTATAATAGGTTTGGTAAAACATCTGCCCGACACCTTCCGGGAACTCGGTCCAGATATGTTTCCCGATCATTTCCTGTGGATTCCGGCCAAATAATTCACCGGCTTTTTTATTCATATACGTATAACACCAGTTGGTATCGAGTGATACAAATGCGTCGCTAACACTTTCAAGAATGTTGGACAGGTTTAGGGCATATTCTTTTTCTCTTTTTTCGGTCAGTCTACGTTCGGTAATATCTTCGCCAATACTTGCCACGCCAGTTATTGTGCCTGAAGAGTCGCGAAGGATGGTGTTGCTCCACGAAATATGGCGGAGTTCTCCACTTTTTGTGACAATCGGGTTCTCGAAATGCTTTTCAATTTGGCCGCTATTTAGGGCAATCAAAAACATTTTTTTTGTTTCATTATCAAAGCTGGGCAACATTTGAGCAAACCAGTCGCAGCCGGTTATTTCGTTGGTAGTGTATCCAGTAAGCGACAAAAGATATGGATTACAAAATGTCACTTTCGCGTTTATATCGAGTAAGACCGCGATCAGGTTTACATTTTCCAACAATTCATAGAAAGAATGTTCTGAATTAAACGAAGAGATGTTATTAGGGAACCAGAGATTAAATTCCCCATGTTCATTAGGGCTTACATCGTTTAATTTGAACGCTTTAAGCAATAAATTAAGTACTGATTTCTTTAATTTATTCATCATGTTAGTTGTTATTCTTACATTACCGCCTCTAGCAAAATTAATTAATAATGCGAATAAAGGGTTAAAAACAAGTTTATTAAAAGCGGAGGCCAATTTGGCAAACACATGAACCATCAAACCCATATTCTCTTGATACTCCGAATACCTTGTTCATCTCAAGTAATAAGTCCCCCGGAAAACCCCGATGACCCCGATAGTCATCGAGGGCGGGGGCGCACATAGTATGATGACAAAACCCAAAGCACCGACCTGTTCATTTCGAAATCCGTTTTTTCGCGGATGTGACCTGCCTGCCGATTTACCTACCTTGGCAGGCGAACCTGCCGAAAGCCATGAGGCATGGAAGCATGGTAGGCATGGCAAAGCAGGAAGCGCAACATTCTATTTCACCATCGCATAAATAACCATCTATTGGAAAAGGGTTCTTATTTTATACACATACACTTTAACTAAGTTGAGTGCGGTTTTTTATATCAAAAAATGACTAACTTTAGTCCCTTATTCATTAGGACATGAAAATTAAGTCACCGAATGCAAAACCGACCACTCAATCAACAAATATTCGCCAAAAGGCAGAATCTTTGCTGAAAGAGAAATCGTTGGCAACTGCTCCGCAACTTCCTGAAGCCGATACCCAGAAACTCATTCATGAGCTTCAGGTACACCAAATTGAGCTGGAATTGCAGAATGAAGAACTTATACTGGCCAATATAAGAGCAGAAAATGCAACCCTAAAATTTACTGAATTATACGATTTTGCTCCAACAGGTTATTTTACGCTTTCAAAAAATGGTGAAATACTTGGATTAAACCTCAGCGGAGCAAAAATGCTTGGCAAAAAGCGTGCTCAGTTAACAAACAATATGTTTGGTTTTTTTGTTTCCGGCAACACCAAACCCATATTCAATCTCTTTCTGAGACAAGTATTTAACGGCAAAACCAAAGAAACATGCGAGGTTACCCTGTCAATGCATGATGAACCTCCCATATATGTTCAACTTTCCGGTGTCGTTACCGAAAGCGGGAAACAATGCCTTATATCATTGGTTGATATTACAGAGCACAATCGTGTAGAACAAGAGCGGCTCGAAAGCAGCGAAGAGCGTTATCGAATACTCTATGAGAATGCCAAAATAGGTCTTTATCGGACTACTCCCGATGGAACCATCGTCTTGGCAAACAGAGCCTTGGTTAAAATGCTCGGATATCCATCATTCGATGAACTAGCTAAAATAAATGTTGAACATGGTGGTTTTGAAACACCGTACCAACGAAAAGTATTTTTAGATAAAGTAGAACAAACCGGAGAGATAGAAAACTTTGAAACAACCTGGATCCGACAGGATCGCACACCTGTTTATGTGCGCGAGAGTGCCCGCGCTATCCGCGATGCAAACGGAAATACGTTGTATTATGACGGGACGGTGGAAGACATAACAAAGCGCAAGCAAGCCGAGGAAGCGCTGATAGAAAGCGAAGAAAAATACCGTGCCCTGTTTGAAACTTCTCTGTATGGAATATCATTATTAGATTTAAACGGTAAAATAATTTTTGCGAACAAACAAGTAGTTAAGCTATTTGGTTACAACCAGGCTTCCGAATTTATAGGCCTGAACGGGTTCGGTCTAATTCATCCTGAAGATAAACCAAAAATGGATCTTTATTTTAAAGAGTTTATTACCACAGGTGTTATTGCAAATTGTGAAGTTAGATCATTAAAAAAAGATGGTTCTGAGTTTATCGGGGAATATTCAGCAACAATAATTAAAAATGCAAACGGCGATCCGGTTTACATGATGGACGTGGTAAGAGACATCACCGAGCACAAACGGGCAGAGGAAGCGTTGAAAAAGAGTGAATTACGATTTGAACAAATATCGGAAAACGCACAAGAATCAATTTGGGAAGTTGATAGTAATGGTTTATACACGTACATAAGTCCGGTTATAAAAGAGTTGTTAGGTTATGAAGCTGAAGAAATCATAGGTCATAAATATTTTTATGATTTATTTGAACCGGAAAGCAAAGAAGTGATGAAACAGAGAGCTATTGGTGCGTTTGCCCGCAAAGAATGCTTCAGAAATTTTATTAATTGTAACATTCATAAAGATGGCAGAAAAGTTATTCTTTCTACCTCCGGTGTTCCAATTCTTGATAAAGAGAATACCCTGATTGGTTACCGTGGAGTTGATATCGATATAACAGAACGCATTCATGCAGAAGAATTGTTGAAATCAAGCGAGGAGCAATATCGTACCTTGTTTGAGCATATTCATATTGGAATTGGCGTTTCGGATATGACCGGTAAAATAATAGCTTTTAATGATGCAATGCTTAAACCGGGAGGCTATTCCCGTGATGATATTATCAGACTCGGAAGCTTACAAAATCTTTATTACAATTTGTCGGACCGGGAAGCCGTGATTTCTTTAATGAATGAGAAAGGATTTGTTAATCAGCATCCTATAAAATTTAAACGCAAAGATGGCTCTTCTTACGACACTTTATTGTCACTTTCATTAATCTATTTTGATAATCAGCCCCGAATCCAGGCGCTTGTAGAAGACATCACCGAACGTAAACAAACAGAAGAAGCTTTGATCGACAGCGAAAACCGTGCCCGTGCAATTATTGACGCTATTCCTGATTTGATCTTCAGACTAAATAAACAGGGGGTTTACATTGATTATAAAGCTGCCAAAGAAGACCTTGCATACCAGGCAGAATCGATTATAGGTAAAAGGAACCGTGATATGATGCCACCTGATTTTGCCGATCTGATTGATGAAAAAATAAAACTTACCCTCCAAACCCGACAAATGCAGGTGTTTGAATATCAATTGCCATTGCCACAAAAAGGGGTTTGCGAATACGAGGCCAGAATGGTCTGTAGCAGGCCTGATGAAGTCATTGTCATTGTACGCGATGTTACTGAGCGTAAAAAGGCAGAAGCCGAAATAAAACGAATAAACGAGAAATTGATAAAACTAAATACCGAAAAGGATAAATTTTTTTCACTCATTGCCCATGATCTTCGTGGCCCTTTCAATGGTTTTCTGGGCCTTACACAATTATTGGCAGAATATACCAATGATTTAACAAAAGTTGAGATACAAAAGATTTCACTTAGTATGCGCGATTCAGCTACCAATCTTTTCCGTTTGCTCGAAAACCTGCTCCACTGGGCGAGAATGCAGCAAGGATTAATTCCTTTTAATCCAAAGGTACTTAAATTGCTTCCGGTCGCAAATGAAAGCATTGAAATGCAGTTGGAATCCGCCAAAATCAAAGATATTGAAATAATTACCGATTTTCCAGCTGATATTTCGGTCTTTGCTGACAGTGACCTACTGCAAACAGTAATCAGAAACCTCATTTCAAATGCCATTAAATTTACCCCTATAGGGGGAAAGATACATATTTCGGCTAAAACCGGCAGCGACAAAACCGTTGAAATATCAATCAGCGACACGGGTATTGGAATGGACAAAGAAATGATGGATAATTTATTCCGGCTCGATGTTCAAACCAACAGGAAAGGGACTGAAGGAGAGCCCAGCACAGGTCTTGGCTTATTGCTTTGTAAAGAATTTATAGAAAAACATGGTGGAAAATTGTGGGTGGAAAGCGAAGAAAAAAACCTGCCTGCCGGTTTACCTGCCGCCTGCCTGGCGCGCCTGCCTGCCGATAGGCAGGGTAGGCAGGACAGGCATGGAAAAGCAGGTGGATCAACATTCTATTTTACAATACCCTTAAATACTAAATATTATGGGTAGTAAAACTATTTTATTGGTAGAAGACAATCCCGATGATGTCGAATTAACGCTTCGCGCTTTAAAAAAGAACAACATTAAAAATGAAATAATGGTGGCAGTCGATGGAGTTGAGGCATTGGATTTTCTTTTCGGTACTGGAAAATATTCAGGGCGCGATCTCAAATCAATGCCTACTATTATTTTACTCGACCTAAAACTTCCGAAAGTCGACGGACTCGAAGTATTACGCCGCATCCGGGCAAACGACCTGACGAAATTACTTCCTGTGGTTATTCTAACCTCATCAAAGGAAGAAAATGATATTGTTACCGGGTATAGTTTAGGCGTGAACAGCTATGTGCGAAAACCGGTCGATTTCAATCAATTTGCCGAGGCTGTCAGCCAGCTTGGTTTATAATGGTTGCTGCTTAACGAGTTGCCGCCAATAAAGAATGGAGAATTATAAAATGAAAAAAATACTGCGTATATTGTTTATTGAAGATTCGGAAGATGACGCTTTATTACTGTTGCATCAAATAAAGAAGGGTGGATATAGTGTTGATTATGAGCTTATACAAACTTTAATGCAATTAAAAGCTGCACTTCTGGAAAAGAAGTGGGACCTCATTATTTCTGATTATGCAATGCCTCATTTCAATGGATTGCGAGCGTTAACATGCTTAACAGAGACCGGCCTTGATATTCCGTTTATTGTGGTATCAGGCACCATTGGCGAAGAAGTGGCTGTTAACATGATGAAAGCCGGGGCCAATGATTATCTCATGAAGGATAATCTGATGCGGTTATTACCCGCTATTGAAAGAGAGTTGCGTGACTGGGAAAGTCGGGCAGAAAGAAGGCGGCTTAAACAAAAACAAAAACAATTGGAGGTTGAGCGACTATCCAATATGCGGTATTTTGAAAGCATGGATAAGATAAACCAAACCATTCTGGGAACTAACGACCTGGAACAGTTGATGAGGGATGTGCTTGAAACCATGATGTTGGTATTTGATTGCGATCGTTCCTGGCTCTTTTATCCATGCGACCCTGAAGCAACCTCGTTTATTGTCCCCATGGAAATTACCAAACCTGAATATCCGGGTGCCGGAATATTAAATAAGGAAGTACCCATGCCCAAGGACATGGCACAGAATTTACGTGAAGCACTCGAATCTTCAGATCCTGTGACTTATATGGTAGGTTCCGAAAAACCTATTAATAAAGTCAGTGCGAAGCAATTTGGCGTTAAATCAATGATGATGGTCGTCCTGTATCCAAAGACGGGCAAACCCTGGCTGCTTGGCATGCACCAATGTTCGCACAAAAGAGTATGGAAAAACGAAGAAAAGCTGTTGCTTCAGGAGACGGGAAGACGCTTGAGCGATGCACTTACCGGCATGTTGATTCACCGTGATTTACGTAAAAGCGAAGCTGAGAACCGTGCGATTGTTGATGCGGTACCAGATCTTCTGTTTCGGGTCAATCGGGATGGCATCATAACAGATTTCCGAAAACCAGAGCACATGAACCTGTATGTTGAATCAGACCAATTCCTTGGCCGGTCGATTGGTGAGGTGTTGCCTGTTAATGTTTCAGACGCTACCTACCCGGCAATCGAAAAAGCACTTAAAACGGATGAGGTTGTAACATTTGAATATAATCTTACATCAAAAGATCAATACCAATATTTTGAGGGACGAATGATTGCCTTTTCGAAAGATGAAGTTTTGGTATTTGTGCGTAATATCACCGAACGCAAACAGGCGGAGCAACAACTCATCGAAAGTGAACAAAAATACCGGTCCTTAGCTGAATGCTCCCCTGACAATATCATCCGTTATGATAAAGAGTGCAAGGCAGTGTATATCAATCGCAACATGATTTTGACTGTAGGATCTGAGGTTGCTTCTATGATCGGCCAAACACCGATGGAAAGTAATGATTTTCCGGGTACAGTTGACTATCAGGCAAAACTGCAACAAGTAATTCAAACAGGCCAACCCGAAGAATTCGATATTGTAGTTCCTGATACCAAAGGAGAATGGCGTATACATCAAATTCGCATGATTGCCGAATACGACAATGATTGTAACATTATCGGTGCATTGTCCTTTGGACGCGACATCACCGAAGGTAGAATGGCAGAAAATGAAATAGCCCTGATGAATCGCAGCCTGCGAATGCTCAGCGAAGTCAATCAGGCATTAATTCACATAACCGATGAAAAAACTCTGCTGAACGAAGTATGCCGGATTGCTGTTAAAGATGGTGGTTATCGCATGGCCTGGGTAGGGTTTGCAGAGCACGATGAGGAAAGAACCATTGTGCCGGTGGCCCGGGCAGGATTCGACTCAGGTTATATTGATGCGCTTAAATTAACCTGGGCAGATGCTGACCGTGGCCGGGAGCCGTGTGGTACGGCAATCCGCACAGGACAACCATTTGTCGTGCGTAATGTTTTGGAAGAACCCGACTTTTCCATCTGGTTTGAATCAGCCATCAAACAGGGTTATCAATCATTCATTGCTTTACCTTTGATTAGTGATGACCAAACGCATGGCGTGATGGCCATCTATTCAACTGATTCTGACGCCTTCGAAGGCAAGGAAGTTGAACTGCTAAAAGAAATGGGAGATGATCTGGCCTTTGGTATCTCCGCGTTGCATATCCGTACAAACAGGGAAATAGCAGAAAAAGCTCTTCGCGAAAGTGAAGAACGATTCCGCCTGATAGCAGAGAATACGGCTGACACAATAACAGTATTGGATTTTGACCTTAAATTTAAATATGTCAGCCCATCGGTACAAAAACTACGCGGATTCTCAGTCGAGGAGTCAATGGCATTGTCTCTGGATCAGATATTTACTCCGGCTTCCATGCAAAAAATCAATGAAACGTTTGCCAAGCACATGGCATTGGAAGCAACAGGAAAAGCCGATCCATCGAGAACAGAGACACTTGAACTTGAGGAGTATTGTAAGGATGGCTCTATCATCTGGGTTGAGATTGCAGTGTCCTTTATAAGAGATGTCAACCTCAAGCCAACCGGAATACTAACTCTTACAAGAGATATTACTAAGCGGAAACTGACCGAAGATAAACTGAGAATACTTTCACGCGCTGTGGAACAAAGCCCTGCATCCATCATTATCACCAATACCGAAGGACTAATAGAATATGTCAACCCCAAATTCACCTCTGTAACAGGATATTCAACGGAAGAAGTACTCGGGCAGAACCCCAGGATTTTAAAATCAAACGAGCAAGGTACTCAATATTATGAAAAGTTTTGGAAGACCATCACCTCGGGGAAGGAGTGGTATGGTGAATTCCATAACAAGAAAAAAAACGGAGAACTATTTTGGGAACTTGCCTCTATTTCACCAATATTTGACACAGATGGTGCAATTACGCATTATCTGGCAGTGAAAGAAGATATCACGGCCCGCAAACAAACAGAGATAGAGTTGATAAAAGCCAAAGTAAAAGCCGAAGAGAGCGATCGGTTAAAATCAGCCTTCTTAGCCACCATGAGCCATGAACTGCGCACACCCTTAAATCATATAATGGGGTTCAGCGATTTGATGCAATCGGGCATCGATTTGGAGAATACAGTTGAGTTTGCCGGCATAATTAATAAAAGCGGGCATCACCTGCTCAATATGATTGAAGATATCTTTGAATTGGCCATTACTGAATCTTCAGGAATAAAACTAAGAAATGAAACTTTTAAGATACTCGATCTTTTTTTAATTAGTCGATCTACACTTACTGAAATTAGGGATGCTTCCGGAAAAAAGGATCAAATTGAACTTGTTTTTAGACCTGATAATGAACTTATTAACAGTCAAATTATTGCCGACAAGAATAAGATTACCCAGGTATTGACAAATCTCTTTAGTAATGCCGTCAAATTCACTCAAAGCGGTACCATTGAATTTGGGTTTCATCAAAATACACCCGGATCGATTACATTTTTTGTTCGTGACACAGGCATTGGAATTCCAAAGAATCAACACGCGTTGATATTTGATTTTTTCCGCCAGGGCGATGATTCACACACAAGAATATACGAGGGTATTGGTATTGGCCTCGCCATTTCAAAGAAGATTATCGATGTGATGGATGGCTCGTTAGATTTTGAATCGGAACCAGGCAAAGGAACTACATTTTATATCACTTTACCTGTAAAAATTGATACATTAAAAGCTCAGAACGCCGAAATTTTATCACAACCTGCCTTTCCTGTATTTGCAGGTAAGGTTATTTTAATTGCTGAAGATGATGCGGTAAGCATGGACTTAATTAAAACATTTGTAATGAATACCCAAGCTACAGTGGTTGAAGCAAACAATGGGAAGGAAGCTATTGAGAAGATGATTGAACCTCCCGATGTCATCCTGATGGATTTATTCATGCCTGTCATGGATGGTTATGAGGCAACGCGAATTATTAAATTAAAACATCCTGATATACCTGTTATCGCGGTTACAGCTTATGCGCTTTCTAAAGATAAATCAAAAGCATTTGCGGCAGGTTGTGATAGTATTATTTCCAAACCAATAAATAAGGAAATTTTATATGGCGAACTGACAAAATATTTAAAGTCGAAGTGAGAATCTTACAATAGCTGTTTTGTTGAAATTGCGTTGTTCTTGAAGATCAGAACTTAAACAGAAGGGTTTTTTTTGCAGTCGGCTAAAGCCAGACTGCAATCTTGAGTTTAGCTAATTTTGCAGTCGGCTAAAGCCAGACTGCAATGGATTGATTCTATTCGGTTTTATTCATTTACGATGAACATGTTAAAAGCACATCCATTGCAGTCTGGATT
>PCUL01000423.1:13154-13475 GCA_002771745.1 Bacteroidetes bacterium CG18_big_fil_WC_8_21_14_2_50_41_14 | reverse complement strand
TTTATTAATTAACTAAATCTTTGAAATCATGAAAAAATCATTTTTTATTGCTATCAGCCTGATAGCCGTATTTTTCTTAGCCGGAGCCACCAAAGCCAATGCACAATGGGCCATTGAGGTAAGTTGGGACGATGGCAACTGCGATTGTAACAATATAACCCTTAAAACACTTCAGTGGGTAATTTATGAAGGAGATGGTACCACAATATTTCAAAGTGGAACCCTGGATGTAACTAATTTAACCTCTCCACAAACCATTACTGGAAGTGACATCATTATCCCGGATCAACAGTTTGTTGTTTGTGCACGGGTAACTTACTA
>PCUL01000423.1:11889-13132 GCA_002771745.1 Bacteroidetes bacterium CG18_big_fil_WC_8_21_14_2_50_41_14 | reverse complement strand
CGATGAAGGTTCTTTACCGCCGCAATGTTGCACAGGTCACAAATGTGATGATACTGCTGATTCGGGAAATATATCTGATTTGCAGAATCCATTTCTTATTAGTGTTCCCATGAATTAACTAGTAACAAGAAGGTTAAAATATTTTTATTTTAGCCTTCTAACATATTCTATTAAAAATGCCTGATCCAACTAAAACAAAAGATACCATAACTTTGCTTAACAAGCTATTTATCTTCTTGATTTTTTTATTAATTGGATCAGGCATTTTTGCACAACCCAACAAACGTACCTGCCACTGGCTCTTTAGCTACAATGTGTACTTGGATTTCAGTTCGGGCTATCCCGTTGAAAGAACAGGGTGTGCCGTAGACAGCATTGCCTGGGGAAGCACCTCTTCTATCAGCGACACCAACGGCAACCTGCTTTTTTATGCTGATGGATACGAAGTGTATAATAAAAACCATCAGCAAATGGCCTACAGCGAAGCTCCCAATTATTGGGCCCCTGGTGCACAATCCGCCCTGAGCCTACCCAAGCCGGGTTCTGACAGCCTGTTCTACGTATTTACGGCCTATATGAATCAATACAATCAACACCTGAATTTTTACCATACCATCGACATGTCACTTTACAACGGGTTAGGGGGCGTAATAGACACCGATACCCTACCAGGAGCCTGGGATGCCGCCGAACAACTATCGGCCTCCTATTTTGATGACAAAAGTAGCTACTGGATACTGATGCGCAAATACCAGGAAGATAAATTTGCCGCCTACCGGGTAACCAATCAGGGAGTCGACCCAAATCCGGTGCTTAGCGAGGCACCGCACCGGTATCATACCAATACTCTTGACCAGGGCTTCCTCAAAGTAGCCTACAATAAAAAATACCTGGTATTTTTATATACTTATGGGGACGCCACCTCTTCAGAGATAGACATCTGTCGTTTTAACAACAAAACAGGTGAAATTGAATTTCTTTACTCTTTCGCTTTAAATGAAATATTCCTTGGTACTACTTATTACAGAACCTATAACGGGGACTTTTCACCTGATTCAAGGTACCTCTACGTGGGTGGTTATTTACCCTTTGAAAACCTGTCACACATCTTCCAGTTCGACATGAAATTTGTTGAGGATGAGGCCGCCTTTACCGCTTCGATGATCAAAATCGGTGAGGCTCCGGCCATCAACCTGCAACTGGCACCAGATGGAAAAATATACTGCTTCTCAAGCTTTTTATT
>PCUL01000423.1:0-11856 GCA_002771745.1 Bacteroidetes bacterium CG18_big_fil_WC_8_21_14_2_50_41_14 | reverse complement strand
GAAGGGGATGTCTTCTCCTTCGACCCCTGGTTTTTTCCCGAACCTGTGTCTTACTTATGGAACTTCGGGGATCTTGCCTCAGGGACAAATACTTCCACCCTATCGCATCCTACCCATGTGTTTAGCGATGGGGGAACTTACAAGGTGGCCATTACCGTGGTCTATCCTGATGGACGGGTGGAAGATACCTACCGCGAAGTTGAGGTGGACTTTTTGCCAGGACCCGACCTTGGAGCCGACACCCTCGTTTGTGAAGGAACACCCGTTACCCTGAATGCAGGAAATGAACCGGGCAGCTATGCCTGGAGCAATGGCACCTTGGGACAAACAAGCATCACTGTGGTGGATACTGGGATTTACTGGGTAAATGTCACCAACCCGGAGGGCTGTCAAACCCGCGACAGCATCCATGTGGGATGGTACAACCAAGCCGTGCTAAACGAAACCAACCTGGTGATTACGCCCACTTCCTGCGGGAGCAGCGATGGAAGTATTACCGGACTCACCATTGAAGGAGTGGTGCCCGTCACCTGGGGCTGGTACGATGGCATGGGCAACCTGTTGGGCAACAACCTGGATATTACCGGATTGCCCGTAGGCAACTACTTTTTACATGTAACCGATGACCACGGTTGTGTGTCCATTTCCGATTCCTTTACCATCACCGATGCGGGAAATATCCTGATCGATTCGGTGAACATTTTATCTGTACATTGCCAGCAAAACAACGGCACCATTGAGGTGTTTGCCAACACCGTCGCCGGAGTGGATTATTTTTATTCCATCGACGATGGAAACTCCTGGCACAATCAGCCCCTGTTTGAAAACCTGGCTCCGGCCTCGTACCTGGTCAGGGTAAAGGACAACGGAGCCTGTGAAACTGTTTTCGACAACAACCCTGTTGTTATCCCGGAAACAGAAGGGCCACAGGCATCCGCTGTTTCCACTCCCGAAACCGACAACCTCTCCGATGGAAGCATCAACATTACAGCCGTGATAAGCAGTGGCGACATCACCTATTCCATCGACAATGGAACCACTTTACAAGTTAACGATGGAATGTTTACCGGACTTCCTGCCGGTCTTTATACCTGTTTAGTCCAGGATGATTTTGGTTGCGATACCACTTTTATTGTCGAAGTGGAACACCTGACTTCGCAAACCATCGAGGCCATTGCCGGAAACGGGTACACCTGCATCGGCAATGCAACCACCTGCCCCCTGCTCATCAACAATTTTACGACAGTAGACAGTTTTCATGTGACGCTGGTTTACGATCCTTCCAAGGTGGAATGTACCGGCTATTTCCAGATACATCCTGAGCTGGAGGCTGGTTTTCAGGCCAGCCTGTTTCCCGATCTGGGCGAAATCAACCTGAGCTGGAAAGGGGAACAACCCGTTAGTCTGCCCGACACCACCATGGTCACGCTCGTGTTTACGGCCTGGGGAGAAGGAAACCCACAGCTTAGCTGGCTCAACGATCAGGGACAAAGTCGGTTTTATGATGTATCGGGCAATGAAATCAATGCCCAACTACAGCCCGGAAACATCAGGGTGTTTTCACGACCGAAAATACTACCCCCAGGTATCCAATCAGTTTGTGCAGGAGAATCATTGAGGATTTCGCCCTTCGTTATTGGCGGAACGGGTGAATTAAAATATGATTGGATCGATCCTAATGGAAATACAACCTCAAATGATCTCCTTTGGATTGACAACATGACAACGCAACAGGCAGGAAATTATTCAATCACCGTTACCGACACCATTGATTGTCAGGATACGGATACCGTGTTGGTCATCGTTGGCACGGGGCCGTCCATTGCCTTTTCGGGATACGACACCCTGTTTGTGGAACCGGGTTACATCCTGGATGCCGGAAATACAGCCCAAAGTTATTGGTGGAATACCGGCGATACCACCACACAAATCACCATCGACAGCACCGGTCAATACCTTGTGTTGGCCACTTCATTCGAGAACTGCAAATCGGCCGATTCGGTGTACATCCTCTGGGCAGGGAAGTCGTTTTTTATACCCAATGCCTTTACGCCCAATGGCGATGGGCTAAACGATGTGTTTGGTGTCATTCCGAGACTGGATTATGTCAACCGGTTTCATATCAGCATCTACAACCGTTGGGGACAATTGATCTTCAACACCTCCAACCTCAACCAGGGCTGGGACGGGACTTTCAAAGGCGAAGCCTGTCAGGCAGGAGTGTATGTTTACCGAATTGTGTACCAGGATTTTGGCATGGGCACACAGGAAACCAAGGTGATGGAGGGGACGGTGGTGCTGGTGAGGTAACTTTTAACTTTAGTTCACTTTTAACTTTCCTGCCTACCTGCCTCCGGCAGGAAATCCGGCAGGCAGGTAACTTTCCCCCTTACTTCCCAATACCCACATGGGCAGGTAGTGAAAGGTGCGCCTGTACAAGCATCCATTTACCATCGATTTTCTCTACCACGCCCGTAAAACGCAGCCCTTCATAAGTTCGGGCTTGTTCTTTATATATAAAATTATAATTGAGGGTTTCGGCAAACCAGGCGGTATTTCCGGTACAATTTATTCCGATGTGTTGATTGGAAACAGAAATATATGTCTCACTAATTTGCGAAAACTGATCCTTTACCGCATTTTTAATGTTGATCCATCCCATCAGGCGATCATCGGTGTCGGTACCATAAAGAATGATGTCGCTATCAGGCGACCAAATATCCTGGATTAAATTAAAGTCCTGTTTCTCGTTGGCAATGACGTATTGTTCGAGCAGGCTTTCTACTGCCAGCGTTTCGTCTCTAACGTTTATATCATTGTCGCAATCCTGGCAAGATGAAAAAAACAAGGCAAGAGAAAAAAAAGATAAAAAGTAAATGGTTTTCATGATAAGTAAAATTAAGTCCTGGTTTCTTTGCCGTGAAGATACAAATTTTCTGGCGAAAAACACATGTTTTGAGTTATTTAGAAACATTCAATAAAATCACCACTAAACACCATAATGATCAGTAAATAAATAAATTAAAAAAACTATTTTGTAATTACGGCAAATAGTTGTAAAATTGCAGCCATTTTAAACCAATGACTTTCCTTTGCAAATGAGTGATCGATCAAGACAAAAATGTGGGCTGAAAAGAATGGGTATTGTACTGCTTATTATATTTATTATAAGTAACTTAGGGATGGCCCAGCATGATCTTAAAAACCCTGTTGACAAGTTGGAAAAGTGGCAGGAAGAAATTGCACAGGAAGACTTTAAAGCCGGTGAAATGATCATCGAACACATCACCGATTCTTATGAATGGCATATTATCACGGTGGGACATACCCATGTATCCATCCCACTTCCGGTAATGCTTTACGATGAAGGTGAATTTCATTTTTTTATGTCGTCGGAACTCCACCACAACAACGGAACCTATCAGGGGTATTTTATCTCCGACGAAGGTTTCAATTCCGGGAAACTGGTACGTAAAGATGATGCCGGAGCTGAAATCCGTCCTGACCTCGACTTCTCGTTTACAAAGAATGTACTGGCCATTTTCTTCAGTATTTTTTTGTTAGGATTCATTTTTATTTCGGTAGCCAACAGCTACAAAAAACGCAAAGGAAAAGCTCCCAAAGGGTTACAGTCACTGCTTGAACCCATCATCATTTTTGTGCGCGACGACATTGCCCGTTCCTCCATTGGTGAAAAACGCTACGAAAGATATACACCGTTCTTGCTGACAATTTTCTTTTTTATCCTCATCAACAACCTGTTGGGTATTATTCCCTTTTTTCCGGGAGGAGCCAATATCACCGGAAACATTGGTGTAACGGGGGTTCTGGCGGCTTTTACCTTCATCATCACCACCTATAGCGCAAACAAAAACTACTGGGTACATATTGTAAACGCTCCCGGTGTTCCATGGTGGTTAAAAATTCCGGTACCGTTGATGCCTATTGTTGAAATTATGGGTGTGTTTACCAAACCCTTTGTCCTCATGGTGCGTCTCTTTGCCAACATGAGTGCAGGTCACATCATCATCCTGGGATTCATTAGTTTAATCTTTATCTTCGGCGAAATCAGCCAGGGATTGGGTTTTGGGGTTTCCATCGTCTCCGTGGGTTTTTCCATTTTTATGGATGTACTCGAAATACTGGTAGCGTTTATCCAGGCTTACGTGTTTACCTTGTTGTCGGCCCTTTACTTTGGGATGGCCACAGAGGAAGCACATCATTCTTCAGAAACCATTAATCACTAAATAACAAATAGAAATTATGGACTTATTAGCAATTTTACTTCAGGTAGCAGCCGATTTAGCTCCTTACGCCAAGATGGGTGCCGGACTTGGTGCCGGTATTGCAGCCATTGGTGCTGGTATTGGAATTGGTCAGATCGGTCGCGGTGCTGTTGAAGCCATTGCCCGTCAGCCCGAGGCTGTAGGCGATATCCGCTCCAACATGATTGTTGCTGCCGCACTGATAGAAGGTGTTGCCTTCTTTGCAATCGTTGTTTGTTTGTTGGTTGTATTTTTATAATCCAAACCATCAACCAGGTTAAAGTGCCGCAGCGGTTGGCTGCGGCACAATAACATCATGAAATGGTAATTAATTAAAAAGTAGAGAATATGTCGTTAATTAATCCCGGATTCGGACTGATTATTTGGATGACCCTGGCATTTGGCATTTTATTGTTTGTGCTGGCCAAATTTGCCTGGAAACCAATTATGGCCGCTTTAAAGGAGCGCGAAGATTCCATCGAAAATGCATTGCTGGCCGCAGAAAAGGCACAACAAGCCATGGAAGAATTGAAACTGGGCAATGAGAAATTGATACAGGAAGCACAAATAGAACGTGATACCATCCTGAAAGAAGCACGGAAACTAAAAGATGTTATCTTGAACGAGGCACGTGAGAAATCGATCATGGAAACAAAAAATATGATCCAAAGTGCCCGTGAACAGATTACTACCGATAAAAACGCGGCTTTGGCTGAGATTAAAAATACCATTGCCTCCTACTCCATCTCCATCGCGGAGAAAATACTGCGCGAAGAACTGAAGGACAAAAGCCGTCAGATGGCTTACGCCGAAAAATTACTCAAAGAAACCAGCCTAAACTAAGAAATTACCGGCATGCGAATCAAATTGTTATCAAGAAGATATGCTCAGGCGGTATTCGATTTAGCCGATGAATACAAAATTGTGGAGCAGGTATATCAGGATCTCGTTCTGGTGAGAAAAGTATTCGATGAAAACCGGCAACTGAGAGCCATTATCAACAACCCTGTCCTCGATACTTCTAAAAAGGTCAGGGTGCTGCAAAAGATATTCCAACCTCATGTTCACCAGCTCACCCTTAAGTTTTTGCTGCTTATTACCCGTAAAGGGCGCGAAAGCTACATCATGCCCATCTGCGATGCCTTTGATGAAATCTACAAGGATTTTAAAAATATCCTGTCCGTCAGGCTTACCACTGCCGTGGAAGCCGATGCCAAATTCAGAAAGGAAGTAATAGAAAAAATGACCCTTGCCACCAAAATGAACATCGAACTGCTGGAAAAAGTAGAAGAAAAGATGGTGGGAGGATTTGTACTCCATTTTAATGATTATCAATATGATGCGAGCATACTCAACGAATTGAACAAGTTGAGATCAGTTTTCTCGCATGAACATTATATCAAGAAATTTTAATACAGAAAAGAGATAGACTATGGCAGACATTAAACCAGCCGAAGTATCAGCCATTCTTCGCAAAGAACTTGCAGGCTACGAATCGGAGACTGCACTGGAAGAAGTGGGTTCCATTCTCCAGATCGGGGACGGAATTGCCCGTGTTTACGGCCTATCAAACGTGGAAGCCGGTGAGTTGGTGGAGTTTGAAAAAACCGGCCTTAAAGGAATTGTGCTCAACCTGGAAGAAGACAATGTTGGTATTGTGTTGTTGGGCGAAACCAGCGACCTGAACGAAGGAGATATCGTAAAACGTACCCGTCTGATTGCCTCCATCAAAGTAGGCGAAGGCATGTTGGGCCGGGTTATCAATACATTGGGAGCCCCCATCGACGGGAAAGGCCCCATTCAGGGACAGACCTATGAGATGCCATTGGAACGTAAGGCACCGGGCGTGATTTATCGTCAGCCTGTAAACGAACCTTTGCAAACGGGTATCAAGGCCATCGACGCGATGATCCCCATTGGCCGTGGACAACGTGAACTGATTATCGGTGACCGCCAGACAGGTAAAACCGCCATCGCCATCGATACCATTATCAACCAAAAAGAGTTTTACGAAAAGGGAGAGCCTGTCTATTGTATCTACGTCGCCTCGGGACAGAAAAGTTCGACTGTGGCCAACATTCAACAGATATTGGAAGACAATGGTGCCATGGCCTACACCACCATTGTCATGGCTTCGGCCAGCGACCCTGCTGCCATGCAGTTCTACGCTCCATTTGCAGGTGCCGCAATTGGCGAATTTTTCCGCGACACAGGCCGTCCTGCCCTGGTAATTTACGACGATTTAAGTAAACAGGCTGTGGCATACCGCGAGGTTTCATTGCTGCTCCGTCGTCCACCGGGACGAGAAGCTTATCCGGGTGATGTGTTTTATCTTCACTCACGCTTGCTCGAAAGAGCAGCCAAGATCATCAATGCCGATGACATCGCCCAGAAAATGAACGATGTGCCTGAAAGTATCAGACCACTGGTAAAAGGAGGTGGTTCACTCACTGCTTTGCCCATTATCGAAACCCAGGCCGGAGACGTAAGTGCCTACATTCCTACCAACGTAATTTCGATTACCGATGGTCAGATTTTTTTGGAAAACGACCTGTTTAACTCGGGGATCCGGCCCGCTATCAACGTGGGTATTTCAGTTTCGAGGGTGGGTGGTAATGCCCAGATCAAATCCATGAAAAAAGTAGCTGGTACATTAAAACTCGACCAGGCACAATACCGCGAGCTGGAGGCTTTTTCGAAATTTGGTTCCGACCTTGATCCCGCTACCATGGCCGTTTTGGAAAAAGGAAAACGAAATGTGGAAATTTTGAAACAACCCCAATATTCTCCTTTAAGAGTCGAACAGCAGGTGGCCATTATTTTCTGCGGATCACAAAACCTGTTGTCAAAAGTTCCTGTGGAAAAAATTATTGATTTCCAGGCACAATTTCTGATGAACATGGAAGACCACCACAAAGAAACTTTAAAATTGTTGGCTCAGGGAAAATACACGGACGAAATCACTGAAACTCTGACTAAAGTTGCAACAGAAGTGGCTCGTCAATATTATAAATAATCACCCATTCAGTAAACTATGGCCAGTCTAAAAGATGTAAGAGTTAGGATTGCCTCCGTTAAAAGCACCAGGCAAATTACCAGTGCGATGAAAATGGTGGCAGCTTCTAAATTACGGCGCGCACAGAATGCCATTCAAAATATACGACCCTATGCTAAAAATCTGCTCAAAATCATGCAGCATATCAGCAGCGATATGGACAACGACGGGGAAGGACAATTTACTGCCGACAGGAATGAAAACAGCATTTTAATCGTTACGGTTACCTCAAACAGAGGACTTTGCGGTGCCTTTAACTCCTCCGTGGTTAAAGAAACCATCTCTCTTGTACACCATCAATATGCGGCACAACTTAAGGCAGGGAAAGTCAATTTTTACTGCATTGGAAAAAAGGGTGCCGACGGATTGGTGTCGGCAGGTTTTAAACCCACGGTTTTGAATACTGAAATTTTTGATCACCTCAACTTTAACGATACCACCGTCATTGCTGAAGAAATAATGCAGTTATTTCTCGACAAAAAGGTTGACAAAGTCATGATCGTTTATAATCAATTCAAAAACGCGGCTTCCCAGATACTACAGGTAGAACAGCTCCTTCCGGTGATGGATAAAAATGAGGAAACACCTCAAAAAGAAACAGGAATCAGACTCAATTATATTTTCGAGCCCGGTAAACAGGAGATTCTGGAAGCCATTGTGCCAAAAACCATTAAGGTACAGCTCTACAAAGCATTGCTCGACAGTTTTGCAGCCGAACATGGCGCACGTATGACCGCTATGCACAAAGCAACCGAAAATGCTGATGAAATGCTTAAGAGTCTCAAACTCTCATACAACAAAGCCCGCCAGGCTGCCATCACCAATGAAATTCTGGAGATTGTAGGTGGTGCCGAGGCACAAAATGGATAGTCATTCGCATTCTTCAGTAAAGAAACAGGTCAGGGATTTTTCTTTGACCTTTTTTTTTCGGCTGAATGACACCCTGAAAAATTGTACCTTTGCTAAAATCAAAATTCTACCCTGTGATTACCAGCAGCCTTATACGCGAGAAAACAGCTCAACTTATTGAAGAGTTGACGGACATACGTCATCACCTGCACCAGCATCCTGAGCTCAGCTTTCACGAAAAGGAAACGGCAGCCTACATTAGCCAACTGCTTACAAGCTGGGGAATTGACCACCAAACCGGGATTGCCGGTCATGGAATTGTTGGTGTGATAAAGGGCCAAAATCCCGGGAAATGCACCATCGCCTTGCGCGCGGACATGGATGCATTGCCCATCACCGAATCCAATCAGGTGTCTTACAAATCTATGAGACAGGGCGTTATGCACGCCTGTGGTCACGATGTACACATGACCTGCTTGTTGGGAGCTATTAAAATACTGAATGGGTTAAAATCTGAATTTACGGGTAGTGTAAAATTCATTTTCCAACCGGCTGAAGAGACCCTGCCGGGAGGTGCACAACAAATGATCATCGAAGGCGTACTCAAAAACCCGGATGTGGAAATGATTCTGGGACAGCATGTATTTCCTGAATTGGAAGCAGGTAAAGCAGGCTTTAAGTCGGGCGATTACATGGCCTCTTCTGATGAAATCAACCTGATTATAACAGGTAAGGGCGGGCATGGTGCCATGCCACAGAAATTCAATGATACGGTACTGGCCATGGCGCAAATCATCGTGGCTTTACAACAAATAGTTTCGCGCAAAGCGCCCACGCAAATCCCTACCGTACTTTCGTTTGGGAAAGTAATCGCCGATGGGGCTCACAATGTGATTCCTTCGGAGGTGATCGTTAAAGGAACCTTCCGCACGTTTGATGAAGGATGGCGAACCAAGGCGCATCAACTGATTGAAACAATTGCGCACCACACAGCAGAAGCCTTTGGAGTAAGATGCGAGGTGGTCATAGATAAAGGATACCCGGTGGTAATAAACCATCCCGACGAAACCAAACTTGTACGTGAGGCGGCCATTGAATTTTTGGGGTTGGAAAATGTTGTGGAGCTGGAAATACGCACTACTGCAGAAGATTTTGGTTATTTCCTGCAACAAGTTCCCGGTTGTTTTTACCGGCTCGGAACCAGAAATCAATCGCTCAACATCACTTCAAATTTACATACCAACACATTTAACATCGACGAAAAAGCCATCGAAACAGGAACAGGATTAATGACCTGGCTGGCTTTACAACGTCTTGAAAAATAAAAACCTGTATGCTGGTTGGCGAAAAATCATATCAAACTGTTTGGATGGAGGGGACCTCAGTCTTTATGATTGAACAGAACCTGCTTCCGTTCGAGTTTAGAATCCATGAATGCCCGACCTATTGGGATACCTGCATGGCCATCACCGAAATGGTGATACGAGGTGCCGGGGCCATTGGCGCTGCCGCTGGTTTTGCCATGGCGCAGGCTTTTTTGATGGAACATGATCAAGACCAGTCTCTTATCATCCGCGAAGCCAAACATGACATCGAATCGACACGACCGACCGCGAAAAACCTTTTTTATGCCGTGGACCGGGTATATCGTGCAGGGCTCATTTCACCTGAAAACGCTTTGGTAGAAGCCCAAAAAGTAGCCCGTCAGGATGAAAGCGATTCAAAAAAAATTGGAGAAATAGGGAGTACCCTGATCGGGAAAAAAGCCAACATTCTTACTCATTGTAACGCAGGCTGGTTAGCCTTCGTGGACTATGGAACTGCTCTTGCTCCAATTTACCTGGCGCAAAGCGAAGGCAAAGAAGTGTTTGTTTATGTGGACGAAACCCGACCACGCGGACAAGGAGCCCGACTCACGGCCTGGGAGCTTTTCAATGCCAATATCCCTCATGTCATCATTCCGGATAATGCTGCGGCTTACCTGATGGCTGCCGGTAAGATTGATATGGTGATAGTGGGTGCCGACCGCATCGCCGCCAATGGAGATGTAGCCAATAAAATTGGCACTTTCGGACGTGCTATCCTGGCCAGGGAATTTGGGGTTCCTTTTTATGTGGCCGCTCCCACCTCCACTTTTGACCTGGAATGCAAAACCGGAAAAGGCATTCCCATCGAAGAACGCAGCCAGGACGAAGTGCTGTACCAAACCGGAACCGATTCCAATGGCAATCTGGTAAAGGTGTTGGTTTGTTCTCCCGGATCAGAAGCCTATAATCCTGCTTTCGATGTAACCCCGGCCAAATACATCACCGGAATTATTACCGAAAAAGGTCTCGTGAAAGCGCATCATGCTTCTATAAAAAAGCTGATGGAGGATGAATAATGATCTCTAATCGGCGCACAAAAGCAGTAAGCTTTTTCACCGCAGAGGCGCAAAGGCGCAAAGGGGAGGGAAATAATACGATTGAAACAAAGCTGTTTGTTTTCCGATACTACAAATTGTTTTTACGGCAATAATATAAACCATACTATATTTTTCTCCGCATCTCTGCGATTTAGCGGTTAGTTTTTCCCACCGCAAAGGCGCAAAGACGCAAAGATTTTAAGTTTGATTTCCATACTTTTGTACAAAATTAATAGTAGAATGCCCTACGAATATGCATATCCACGTCCTGCACTTACAGTAGATGCTTTAATACTCTGTAAATCCACAAACGGTACCCAAATCCTGCTCATCCAACGCAAAAACCCTCCCTTTCAGAATTGTTGGGCTTTACCCGGTGGATTCATGGACATGGATGAAACCCTGGAACAGGCTGTGGTCAGGGAATTACAGGAAGAAACAGGTCTGGTTTGTAAAAATCTACAGCAGTTTAAAACCTATAGTGCCGTAGACCGCGATCCACGGGGCAGAACCATTTCAGTGGTTTTTTGGGAAGTCTTAACCGAAATCCCCGAAATAACCGCCGGAGATGATGCAAAAAAGGCATACTGGTTTTCGTTAGATCGGCTTCCGGAGTTGGCTTTTGATCATGGAGAGATTGTTAGGGAGTTTCGTTCTTTACATATACCAGCTTTGTAATGGAAAGGAATTATTTGTATTTGTTCTCCAACAACCATTTCCACGCAGGCACGATAGTAATCGTCTTTCCGGGTATATCAATTTCTTTTTCTTCGTGGTCTGTAATGATAAGTCCTGTATTGAGTTGATATTCTTCCATAGCTTCAAGTAAGCCATTCAGTTCGCGCTTATGCATTTCACCATCCTGCATAGAATAAGTAACCTGTATGGCCTGTACCACCTGTGCACCATCCCTGATGATGAAATCACATTCAAATTTGTTCTGATGATAATAGCATTATTAGTGCTTTATCACTATTTCAAATAGAATAAACACGAACTTCCCATTGAAAAAAAAGTTGTAAAACGTGATTACCCATTGAAAAAATAATTGCTGGTTTTTGGCAATTCCTGCATGATGCCAAATACGGACGTTGGTTTCCCATCAAACAGCCTCCGGAGTTGGCTTTTGATTATAATGAAATTGTGGGGGAGATTATTGCCTTTAATTTCCCTGCTTAATTACCCCTAATTCCTCCACCTCTTTTCCATCCACCACCAGCACCACATGGTAGATACCTGAAGGCAGAGGACGGTTGTATGCATCTTCTCCATTCCAACTTATG
>PCUL01000396.1:22577-31034 GCA_002771745.1 Bacteroidetes bacterium CG18_big_fil_WC_8_21_14_2_50_41_14 | reverse complement strand
GTTATACCGTAAACTTCTATGTCGTTTCCTGAACCTCTGGTGATGATAGATGAAGTTAAATTGGCATCATTTGAATTTGATGGTGCGCTGACTTCGCTGCCTGTCAGGCCACTAAATTCAAAAGTTAATATCTGCCCCCACATCTCCGAACTTCCGAACACCAGCAGTATCGCCAGCATTAAAGTTGTAAGTAAATTTCGTTTCATAATCTAATTATTAACATGGTCACCTGTTTTTGAGTAATTTATATTTATTCTTATTAGGACATGAGTTTGAAATATTATTTATTCTTATTTTCTGGTGGAATCCCATGTTTTGGTATGTGTTCAGCGATAGTGCAATGCGTGATATCAAAGGTTGGGGTGAACGTAGGAATGAGATGTCTCATCAGCCTCAGGCGGATATCGACATGACAAAAAAAAAAGACTTGATGAAATTATTTTTATAAAATTGCAACCCGGGCATTACTTGCCTGTCTTTAATCTTAAATGAAAGCCATTTGAACGTGGGGCCTGAAATACACAGGGAAGTCATAGAACAGAGTAAACGCGGCAGCGCACGCGATCAGTACGTGTTGTACCATGCTTATTCAAAAGCGATGTTTAACATTTGCTACCGCATGATGGGTAACCGCGAGGAAGCCGAGGACATGTTGCAGGAATCGTTTACCGATGCTTTTCGCCGACTTGAATCCTTCAGGTATGAAGCCACTTTCGGGGCCTGGTTAAAAAGAATTGTTGTGAACCACTGTATTAACGAGATAAAAAGAAAAAAAGCCGACCTCATGTACTTTGAAGACATGCACCTGTTTCAACAACGTACCGAGGAAGAGGATGGTTTGCCCGAGGTGAGTGTCCCCATGATCCGGAAAGCCATGGAAGCATTGCCCAACGGAAGCAAGATGATTTTTTCGCTCTATCTGCTCGAAGGCATGGATCACGGTGAAATAGCACAGATTTTAGGAGTGAGCGAGTCGAACTCAAAATCACAATATATGCGGGCCAAACAGCGTGTCCGCGAAATATTAAAGGAGGTAGTCTATGAAAACTGATCAACTGGAAAAATTTATCCTCGACCACAGGGAAGAGTTTGATGTGATGGAACCTTCTCCTGAACTTTGGAACAAGATATCGGCACCAAAGTCTGTTTCAGGCGGGATGCATATTTCATGGAAAAAGGTGATGTACCGGGTGGCGGCAGTCATCGTCATCTTTATAGGATCGTATTATGTTCACGACCTGATAAACCCTCCCACCAAAGGGATTTCGGCCATCCAATCGTCTGCTTCTGAAGAAGATCGGCAAATGCTGACACAGCTCATTGAATCCAAGGCTTACTATACCAGCCTGATCGACACCAAAACGGAAGAAGTGTATCTGCTGGCAGCCGAAAAACCCATGTTAAGGGACGAAATTCAGCAGGAGATGAAGGATCTGGATCGGGAGTTTTTGGAACTACAGAACGACCTGCACGACAATACAGACAGCGAAGAGGTGATTGCCGCCATGATTCAGAATTACCGCTTAAAACTTCAAATACTCGAAGAAACCCTGATGCAACTACAAGTTCAGAAAAAAGAAAATAACATTCGCCATGAAAATAAAAGTGTTTCCATTTAACCTGATGGTGCTGCTGGCCGTGGTCGTGGTTCCACTCGTTGGGATCGGACAAACGGTAGAAAAGGAGCGAACTGTCAGCCGTTCGTTTGTCCTGAAAGAGTCGACCGAAATAGAGGTGTCGAATAAGTACGGCGATATTCACCTGATCCCGTGGGAGAAAGATTCTGTGCGGTTCGATATCCGCCTACAGGTGAAATCCACCAAACAATCGAAGTTGGATAAAACATTCGATTTCATCGACTTTAATTTCAAAGCCAACGATTATTACATCATCGCACAAACGGTTTTTGAACAGGGCGGTTCCTTTTGGTCGGAGGTGAACGACATTGCCAACAACCTGTTTTCGGCCGGAACTTCAACCTCCATCGATTATACCATCCACCTGCCTGCAAACGTGCATATCAGCCTTCAGCATAAATACGGCAACATTTATATGACCGATTTTACAGGAGATCTCAACATCGATTTATCCAACGGTAACCTGAAAGCCCACGACCTCAGCGGCGAGATATTGCTCAGGGTAAATTTCGGTGACCTGGATGTTCAGTCCGTAAAAAATGGGCAGATCGACCTGAGCTACGGCGAGTTACACCTGGATGAAGCAGGCGAAATCCAGGTCAGGGCAAGCTCGGCCAGTATTTATTCGGACCATATCCGGCAACTCACCCTGGATGCAAAACGATCGAAGTTTTACCTGGGGAAAGTGGATAATATCAAAGGAACGACCTATTTCTCGACCCTCGAAGTGGATGACCTAAGGGAGTTGATCAGCCTGAATTCCCGTTACGGAAGTGTGGATTTAAAAAATATCGGGCAAAAAGTGTCGATGGTTAACCTCACCACCTATGATACCGACCTTTCACTAACCCTGAATCCTGAAGATACCTATGGTTTGGATCTGTTGGTGGACGATAAAACCGAAGTGCTGTATTCTGCAAAAATCACCAATATTGATACGCCGGATAAACCGGTTCCGGATAAAAAAATTCAGGTAAAATACACCATTGGCGATAAAAAGAACAAAGCGATTCCTCTGAAATTGAATTGTGAAGCAGGTCGTGTATCATTAAAAATGAAATAATAAAAAAAAATTGCAACAGGCAGGAATTTGACTTGTCTTTTAGGATTTGGGATTTCTTACCTGCCGATAGGCAGGAGGAATTAGATGTAGGATTTAAGAAAAAACCACCGAAACTGATTCGTAATGATTTGATTAAACATTAAACACTAAACACTAAACACTAAACACTAAACACTAAACACTAAACACTAAACACTAAACACTAAACACTCACAAACACATGAAATACATTAATATAATCACAACAGTAAGCCTGCTGGCTGTGTTTTCACTGGCTTCTTGTGGCAAAATGGGAAAAATAGAGGGCAATGGCCACGTGATTACCGAACCCAGGCAGAATGTCTCGTTTAACGAGGTTATCAACGAAGGAATCTTTGCTGTTACGGTAGTCCCCGATACTGTTTACGAAATCACCATCGAGGCCGAATCGAATCTGATTCCTTATGTACGGACCATCGTCAACGGAAATACGTTGGTAATCGACAGCCGCGAAAACCTCGATCCGATGTATACCATCAAGGTAACTGTAAGAATGCCTGCCGTACAATCGGTGCGCCTTTCCGGATCGGGATCGGTAACAGTGAACGATATGCCGGAGTCGAACCTTACAGCCATATTATCGGGATCGGGAACCATGAATGGAACTTGCAACGGAGTCGCTTTTAAGGCCGTATTAAGCGGGTCGGGAACCATCGACTTCTACGTCAACACCAACCGGGTGGAAACCACTTTAAGCGGTTCGGGAGCCATCCGCCTGGGCGGAACAACGGCCTATGCCAATCACCTGATCAGCGGTTCCGGAAACATCGATTCCTATTCCATGTTCACCAACGAATGTGATAGTAGAATCAGCGGTTCCGGAAACATGTACCTGTGGGTAAGCGAGAGGCTGAATGCCACCATTTCGGGAAGCGGCTCGGTATATTACCATGGATCCCCTGTTGTAAATACCAGCATAACAGGTTCAGGAACAGTAAATGGAAACTAAAAAACCAAAAACAATGATTAAATCAGGACTGATATCAATTATTCTGCTCTTTTTCATCTCACCGCTGATGTCGCAGGGGTTTGAACGACAGATAGGAGTAAGATCAGGTTATACTTCGGGAATTTCAGGGAAGGTGATTAAAGATAACAAGGTAGCCATCGATGGCATGTTTGGATTTCGACAGGGCGGCATGCAACTGGTGGTGCTACTCGAATCGTATCATCCACTCATCCCATCACAGGCCCGGGAATGGCGTATTTATTTTGGTGGCGGAGGTCACGTGGGCTGGGTAAACGGATACAACCGCGTCAGGCGATGGAGTAATTCTTCGGGGTACTATTGGGAAGAACGACGCTTGGCCGGGCCGGTATTCGGACTGGATGCCGTATTTGGTACCGAATACAATTTTGTCAGAGTACCCCTGGCTCTTTTTGCAGAGTTTAAACCTTTTGTTGAATTTCAGTCCTTTAAAAGCATAAAAGTTAATTTTTATGATTTCGGTGTCGGAATCAGATACAAATTCGGAAACAATTAATAACATTAAAATGAAAAAAGTATTCACATTACTGATGATTATGTGCGTGGTCGGGATGATTCAGGCACAGGATAATGACCAAATGAAAACCTTATTCTCACGTACCAACAAGAACGGACATATCAGCCATGGAGGCTATGGTGCCTTTTCGGTGGGATATACACAAATCGACAAGCAGGATGCGATCCTGATAGGCGGACAGTTTGCCTGGATTGCCAACCACAGTTTTGCCCTGGGTCTTGCCGGTCGCGGATTCTTTAACAGTCTTGATAAAAATTATAACTACGATGATCCGGGTGCTTATTCACTGGCTGGTGGATATGGCGGGTTGTTGCTTGAACCCATTATCATGCCCAAATTCCCGGTACATATTTCAGTTCCGATTTTGTTGGGTGTTGGTGGCGTGGCAGCAACTCACCGTGATAAATGGGACAATTATCAAAACAACAACAACTACTATTACGATAACGATGTATTCCTTGTTTTTGAACCTGGCATCGATATCGAATTCAATATTGTTAAATTTTTCCGGGTAGCGCTGGGAGGCTCATACCGATTGACCAACGGTGTTGATTTACGGTATAAATACATTGATGCCAACAACATAGAACAACAAAAAGTGATTGCAAAAGATGCCCTTGATGCCTTTAATTTAAACCTGTCGCTGAAGTTTGGCTGGTTTTAACAACATTAACCCTGGCAGGTTTTTTGAAACCTGTCAGGGTTAATTATTACTCCCCTCTTTTAAACACGATCGCGATTACTGTTACATCATCACCACCCATATTGATGGTCATTCCGTAAGGTTTGTCGGCTTTTATTTCGATCTGTGCATTTCCGGCTTTCCCTGTAAGCTGTTGCCAGATGGTTACCGCCTGATGAACACCGGTAGCTCCTGTGGGATGTCCCCATCCGATAAGTCCACCGGTGGTGTTGGTTGGAAGTTCACCTTTACGTCCGGTTTTTCCGGCAGCCACATAGTCGCAGCCTTCGCCTGGTTTGGCTAGTCCCAAAGCCTCGATCACCAGAATTCCGGCGATGGAGAAGCAGTCGTGCAATTCGAGTGTACCCAGCTGATCGACTGTGACGCCGGCACTTTCCAAAGCCTGGTGTGCGGCTTTTTTGATGGTCTCCAGTTCGGTTAAATTGGTGGGATCGTTGGTAATATTGCGTATCACCTGTGCCCATCCAACCACCTCGGTGGCATCTTTTTTATCGACCCCTATTTTTTCAAGACCTTCTTCGGAGCAAATCGCGATGGCGGAAGCGCCATCCGAAACCTTGGAGCAGTCGAGAATGGTGAGGTGATCCACGAAACTTCTTCCATTGGGTTTCATCCCATAGGCCTGTGCATAAGGATCTTCCACGTTGTTTTGAAATTCCTGAGCGGTTGGGTCGAGGCGTGCATTTTCGATGGCATTGGCATACCAGCGTGCCATGCCTTTGCGGGCGCGGTCGTAATCGTATTTTTCGTAGTAAGCTCCGGCACGGTCGCTGAACTGTCCCGGGAAGAAATAGGCATGCCCTTCCTTGCGGCGTTGATACCAGCCTGCCCCGGCCAGTATATCGGCTCCATAAATGGCTTTTACGGTGTTTTGGACTTCCACGCCCAGAGCCAATACCACATCGGCTGTTTCTGAAAGTACGGTTTTAATGCCGTTCATCAGTGCCAGGCCGCCAGAACCACAGGCACCTTCAACGCTGGTGGCGGGTTTCCATTGCAGACCTTCATCGATGTAAGGAATAAATCCCGGCAGGTTGGCCTGTTTGTTGAAACGGGCAGCCATAAAATTCCCGATAACGGCTTCATCCACATGTTCGGGACCCCCGATTTGGTCGAGGACGCCTTTTCCGGCTTCCTTAATGTAATGTTCCAAACCCGGACGGGGTTTCTTGGGGTTGAATTCTCTTCTCCCGGTTCCCAGTGAGGTGGTATTGTAACCGGCAGTCATGTATATTTTTTTTCTTAATTTTTTCATCTATCCTCAAATTTTAATGTGCTTCAAAGTGAATGCATACTTCTGACAGAGCGATCCTGTCAATCAAAAAAATCGTTTATCGGACCATAGGCGTGATAAAATCCGGTGAGCATCACGGTATTTACATCGTTGTGGGTGTGAGCCACCTGGTCGTTAACCAATTTTAAACCAATTTCTTTTGAACGCAAACCATAATCGATGGCGATGGCTGCTCCCAGAGCGTCCAGCGCTTTGAGATCATTGAAGAAGGCCGCCAGTTTGGCGTCTTTGTTTTTGTCGCGCAGGGTGTCTTTCCAAAATACCTGGCTGTCGGGAATATCGCCCAGCATCTCGTCGCAGTCTTCCTTGAATATTTCCAGGTCCATGTATTCCTGTTTGTGCACATCCCAAACCGCCACAATGCGTCCGCTTTTGTATTTAAAGATCCCGTCCTTTTGAGCGCCACTCGAAAGCTGGCCTCCTGTTACTCCCTGTAACATCAGTTTGTCGAGCAGGTCGCTGTGCAGATCTTCATCTTTCACAAACGGATCCATCACATTCAGGATGAACTTAACCACATCGACACCCACGTAATCAATGAGTTGAAAAATGCCCATCGGGCGCACTAGGTAATCCTGGGTCACTTTATTCACCATGTAAATGGCTTTATAAAGCGGAAATTCATTTTCGGCGGCCAGTTCTTCAGCTTCTTTTATGCCATGCAGGGCATCGCGCATGAAGTGGCCATTTCCGATAAATCCGGCAATGTCGTTGGAAAGCACCACCACTTTGCGTAAGTTTTTGGCATATTGATGGGCAAAATCAACCACTTCCTGGGTGGTATTGTTGGTCAGGATAAGCTCCACCAACCGTTGAATGGCCGGAGGATTGTAGAAGTGAAATCCCAGTATCCGGCCTTCTATCCCGGCTTCCTTTTCCACCAGGTTGATGGGCACCGACGAGGTATTGGTAAAATACCAGGGCTGGTTGGGGTTGTTTTTGTCGATGGCGGACAAGAGTTTTACCTTCAAGTCTTTGTTTTCGCTAACGGCTTCAAAAATCAGGTTCGACTGATAGGCGGCTTCGATACCGGTAACGGGTCGCACAATGTTCAATACATCGAAGATATATTCATCGATGATATCGTAATTTTCGATCAAATCGTCACGGTCGGCATAAAGCTGGCGGAGCAAAATGGTTTTCTTTTCGGCGGCTTTGCGCACCTGGTCGCGCAGGTATTTCATCAATCCGGACAAGCCGGCTGGTGACACGTCGATGGCATTTAAAACAAAGGATTTGTCTTTGTTTTCCGGTTTCAGGCTGAGGTCGGCCATCTCGATGGCGGTCAGCAGCAGGATGCCACTTCCCATTTTACCGGCGGCTCCCAGCACCGAAACATGTTGTAGTCTTTCGTCGTATGTCATGTTATTTTATATTATTATTATTCGGTGTTTATTAAACGATTCATTTAATCTCTGTTCCATTCGGGTTTTCTTTTTTCCAGGAAGGCAGTCATGCCTTCTTTTCCCTGGCGGCCTTCGCCGAATAGGGTTCCAAATTCAACTGCTTCGAGGTTTTCTCCTTCTGCAAAAGTAAGTTCCATGCCGTGCCTGACGACTTTTTTAACTTTTTTTACCGCTTGCGGACCTTTTGAAACGATGTTGCGTACTATTTTCAGAACTTCTTCCAGAAAGTTTTCTGGTTCCAATACCTTTTGTACCAGTCCGATGCGAAGTGCTTCTGCGGCATCAATCATCTCGGCTGACATCAGCAGATACAAGGCGTTACCCATTCCCGTAAGGCGCGACAGCCGCTGTGTAGCTGCATAACCCGGAATCAGTCCCAGGTTGACTTCCGGTTGGCCAAACTTTGCCTTGGAGCTGGCGATGCGGAAATCGCAGCCCATGGCCAGTTCAAGCCCTCCGCCCAAAGCGAATCCATTGATGGCCGCCACCACCGGGATTTCCATTCGGCTAAAGCTGCTAAAAGTATTCTGTCCCAGACGCGAAAAGGCTTCGCCTTCGTCCTGATTTTTGTTCACCATTTCGGCGATATCGGCTCCGGCTACAAAGGCTTTTCCCTCACCAGTAATGATCATGGCATGAACAGATTTGTTAAGTCCGATTTCCTGAACTTGCATGTCCATTTCCTGGAAGAATCGGGTGTTGAGGGCATTCATGGCCTGTGGCCGGCTGATGGTGACAATGGCGATGCCATCGATAATTTCTGTTTTAAGGATTTCGTACTGCATGGAGGTAGTTTTAAAAATCCAAAAG
>PCUL01000396.1:10869-22552 GCA_002771745.1 Bacteroidetes bacterium CG18_big_fil_WC_8_21_14_2_50_41_14 | reverse complement strand
GGCATGTATCAATGATCAACAAACCTGAATATTTATTAAGTCCGGTCATTCTTTGTCTATATTTGTTTTATAAAAGGGCTTCATTATTTTTTTTCAAGCTTATGGGGTGGAAAATTTCATATGATAAAAGCGCTTTATCTAAGTTATGGAAAAACAAGGATAAAGTGGAAAAATCCATGGATCAGGTGATCACCTGCCAAAACTGTGAGACGGAGTTCAAAGGCCGCTATTGTCCGTACTGTGGTCAGTCCATCAAGGAATTCGACCGGCCCTTCAGCATCCTGATCTACGATTTCATGGGTACGCTCTTTGCCTTCGATGCCCGTTTTTTCAGGACCATTAAAACGGTGCTTCTTAATCCCGGCAGGTTCTCAACTGATTATATGAATGGAAAGCGAGCCAGGTACATGAAACCTTTTCAGTTTTATGTTTTTGTGAGTTTTATGTTTTTCCTGCTGCTCAGCATTCAGACCAACCGCTTGATTGAGAGAAATATAAAACTGGCGGAAGGCTTTACTTCTGACAGTCTGACAACGGATAGTCTCATCACTTCAACTGATCAAACGTTGCTTCAAATGAACTGGCATATCGACAGCCTTGTGCAGGATAGCCTGCGAATTGAGAGCAAGGGGACGAAGAAAAAAGCAAGAATGATAGCTAGTTTGTCGAAGGTCAAGTCGAAAATTGAAAAAACACTGGCAAAAGGAGGACATACCGAAGGTGAGGAGCGAATATTACAAAACGCCTTAAAGATGCTAAATTACCCAGATGCCTTTATCTCAAAGCTTTACAAGTACTTATCCTGGTCGTTCTTTTTGGTGATGCCGATTTTTGCCTTTTGGTTGTGGCTGTTTTTCCGAAAAAAGAGAAAATACTATTCGGCACACTTTATCTACTCGCTGATCCTGCATGCCACCATTTTTTTGGTCTTTACACTGATCCTTGTCATTAAAATGATTTTTCCCGACAAATCAGTCAACTGGGAGAACTACCTGTACTGGCTTATCCCGATGTATGTGTGGTTGGGAATGAAACAATACTATGGCCGTTTTGTCCTTAGGACTACGTTCAACTTTCTGTTTCTGGGAGGGGTTTATACCTTTTCGATGTTTGTTACGGTCATCATGGTATTTTTGGTGTCATTGTATTTTTAGTGGAATTTGTACTATTGTTGAAATCGCATCAGAAAATTTCAGGATTAGAAAAAAGCTCCTTATCGCACCTTAAATTAACCCGCCGGGTTGAAAAAAACCCGGTGGGTTAATCTAGGCTTCCGGAGGGTCGGGACGACCTACCCCAATCCCATGCCCATACTCACCAATTCGGCAATGTCGTAGTTCTTCACCGACTCTTCCTTGTTTTTGTATTTGATGCCATCGGTCATCATGGTCATGCAAAAAGGGCAGGCGGTGGCGATGATATCGCAGCCGGTGGCCAGGGCTTCTTCGGTACGTTCGATAAAGACTTCTTTGGTGCCTTTTTCGGCTTCTTTAAACATTTGTCCGCCACCGGCACCGCAGCACAAGCCAAAGCTTTTGTTCCGTTTCATTTCTGTTTTAGTGGATGGAATGGCATTGAGCACCGATCGGGGAGCTTCGTACTCACCGTTGGCACGACCTAAATAACAAGGATCGTGGTAAGTAATTTTTTTATTGGCCAGATCACCCTGAATGGGATTGATCCTGCCCGAATCGATCATCTGCTGCAGGAACTGAGAGTGGTGAGTTACCTCATAATGTCCTCCCAGGTCGCCATATTCATTTTTCAGGGTATTGAAATCATGGGGATCGCAGGTGAGGATTTTTTTCACTTCATAGCCATTCAGCACTTCGATGTTGGTGAGGGCCTGCATCTGAAAAAGCATTTCGTTTCCGGTACGGCGAGCCACATCGCCACTGTCCGATTCTTCAACTCCCAGAACGGCATAGTCCACTTTGAGGTGATTGAGGATGCCCACAAAAGCACGCATCACTTTCTTGTAGCGATCGTCGAATGCTCCGGCTGAGCCAACCCAAAAAAGGAATTCCGGTTTTTCTGTTTTGTCTGTTATCAGCGGGACTTCCAGGTTTTCGGCCCAGTTCATTCGGTCTTCCGGCGAAAACTGCCATGGAGCACCATTGTTTTCGATGTTGGCAAACATGCTGTTCAGCCCGGAGGGGGCTTTCGATTCTTCCATTACCAGGTAGCGGCGCATATCGAGGATGATGGCCGGCTGGTTGATATTGACAGGACATTCCTGGGCACAGGCGTTACACATGGTACAAGCCCAGAGTTCTTCTTCGGTAATGTATGTAGAAAGGAGTGACTTTCCATCTTCGAAACTCATTCCTTCTTTCAATAAACCCGGGCCTTTTTCTTTCATGCGGGCACGGGTGTCCATCATGATTTTGCGAGGTGAAAGCAGTTTGCCTGTGATGTTGGCCGGACAAACCGAGGTGCAACGCCCGCATTCGGTACACGACAAAGAGTTGATGTAGTTGACCCAATTGAGATCCTGCACATCTTTAACGCCAAATCGTTCGGGTTCGTCTTCGTCCACGGAAGTAGCACTTACGGCAGCAAGGGGATCAAGCATCAACTTCACCTCCCTGGTGATGCTGTCCATGTTTTCGATATAGCCCAGTGGTTTTATCTTGCTGACAAAAACATTGGGAACGGACATAAATACATGGAAGTGTTTTGAGTAAGGCAATATGTTGGCAAAGATGAAAATCAGAACAATGTGGGTCCACCAGTTGATTTGATACAGTAACTGCGATTCGGCAGGAGTCATATTTTTGAAGAAACCAGCCAGGTACTGACTTACCGGATAAACCCCCAAAACTTCACCGCCTACTCTTGTTGACCATGCTACATAAAACGTGTTCATCCCCAAAAGGCTGATCATCAGCACCAGGATGATGGTCAGGGCCAGGTTGGCGTCGGCTTTTGAAACGGGTTTCATCTCGGGACCATAAAACCGTTTGACGTGCATAAACAGCCTTCGGAACAGGAAAGCCAGGATGGCCAGGGTGATGATCAATCCAAATAAATCGCCCGAAGCCATAAAAAAACTGTAAACCGATCCCAGGGAGAAAAATATTTTTTCTGTTCCAAACAGGCCATCTATCACCATTTCAACGCTGCCAAACAAAATGACGATAAAGCCCCACCATACCAGGGCATGCATCAGTCCTACCACCGGACGGCGCAGAATTTTCTCTTGTAAAAAGGCCACTTTAATGGTGATCCATATACGTCGACCGATGTTTCCCAGCGGGTGTTTTTTGGTAAATTTGAAATACCTGAAATATTGCCTCACAGAGTAGGCAAACACAACCAGGGTAATCAGTAATACGATTAGAAAAATCAGTTGCCTTATCATGATGATGTCAAGTTAGTTGATTAATTAAATCTGTTGTGGGTTTAACCATTTAGTCCTAAAGGAGATCAATAGTATTATCCGATGACCAGTTATTCTTTGTTGTCGGTATCCGAATCCGGATCATCGGGCAGTCCCACATGTCCCGATTCATCGGTATAGCCATATAAACGGTCGAATTTGATTTTGTATTTTTCTTTTATAAAGTTACGTTTTACTTTGAGAGTAGGCGAGAGCTCACCCGATTCAGGAGTCCAGTCGGAACACGTAAGTTCAAACTTTTTTATTTGTTCGTGATTTCCCAGACTCTTATTGATTTTATCCACTTCTTGCTGGTAGCGGGCGATTACTTTAGGTTTCTGAATCAGGTCCTTGTTGTCGCGGAATTTGATGCCATATCTGTTGCACCAGGCATGTAGAAAATGAAATGTCGGGCAAATAATGGCTGCAGCGTATTTTTCGTTTTCACCCACCACCATAATCTGTTCGATAAAGGATGATTCCTTAAAGCGGTTTTCCACAACTTGTGGTGCCACATATTTTCCGGTACTCAATTTGAAGATCTCTTTTTTCCGGTCGGTAATTTTCAGGATGTTGTGGTCGAGCAACACGCCTATATCGCCTGTGTGGAACCATCCATCCTTATCGATTACCTCATCCGTCTTGGCTTTGTCTTTATAATAACCCAGCATCAGGTTGGGACCTTTCATCAGGATTTCGCCATCTTCGGCAATCTTCACCTGCACATTGTCAATCACCGGGCCTACCGTTCCGAATTGCATAAAAGGGTAATTTTTTTGGTTGACTGAAATAACCGGAGATGTTTCGGTGAGGCCATATCCTTCCATGATGGGTATGCCGGCGCAGTTAAATACCCGTGCCAGGCGTTCCTGCAAAGCCGCACCTCCTGAAATAACCACCTTGAGGTTACCTCCAAGAGCTGCGCGCCATTTGCTGTAAATGAGTTTGTCGGCTATAGAACGTTGAAGTTCGTATGCCCAACCATTTGCTTTGTTCAGTTCATATTTCAGACCCAGGTCCACCGCCCAAAAGAACAAGGCCCTTTTAACGCCGGTCAACTCTTTTCCTTTCAGGATCAGCTTGTCGTACAATTTTTCTATCACGCGGGGGACGGCGGTAAATCCTTGCGGGTTTATTTCACGCAGGTTGTCGCCAATGGTGTCGATGCTCTCGGCATAATAAACCGAGGCCCCTTTGTTTTGTACCAAATAATTCACCATCCGTTCGAGCACATGACAAAGAGGTAGAAAACTCAAAAACCGGGCAGTATCGTTTACGGGCAAAATGTCGGTGGTGCCATGCACGTTGGTGATAAAGTTCCGGTGGCTCAACATCACACCTTTGCTTCTTCCGGTGGTTCCGGAAGTATAAATAATCGACATCAGGTCGTCCTGATCGATTGATTTTTTAATCTCTTCCAGTTTGTCTGGAACCTGATTTTCGGCTCCCAACTTTAATATATCTTCCCAATTTGAAGCTCCGGCCACCTGATCGATGGTATAAAAATACTTAATGGCAGCTACCTTTTTTACCAATGGTTTGAGGTTGTCATAAAACGCTTTTGAGGAGACAATCACCATTTTTGCATCGGAATGGGTGAGAATATGCAGGTATTCTTCATCTCCAATATTGGGATAAACAGGCACATGCACCACACCAATCTGACTCATGCCCATGTCCAGAAAATTCCATTCGGGTCGGTTGTTGCTGATGGTGATGATCTTATCACCTTTGGTAAAGCCGGAAGCCATTAAACCAAAACTCACCTGGTCGGCCAGGTTCTTGTATTCGATGGTGGAGAATTTTTCCCATTTTCCATTTCTTTTGATGGCGAGTGCGTCTTCTTTGGGGTATTTTTCAACCAGCTGTGCCACGATGTCAAATGTTCTAAGTACGTTCATGCGAGTAGGTATTTAGTGAATTATTGTTGATTTTTTGGTTTAAATGTCCAGGTGAACCAAAACCGGGCTACCACTTCTCCATCGGCATCCAGACCTTCTGTAAAAACTTCACAGGTACGGCCTTCGTTTTCGGCAATGCTTTGGGAGATGGTTTTCTCCAGCAATTCACCCTGAAAGCATGTAAAGATAATACGTGTTTTGGCTTTTTTTACAAACTCGGCTTTTACGCCCAGTACCAGCATCGAAACAGGAATGGGGTTTTTCTCCACGTGCGCCATGGCGAGAATCCCGGTCGACAGTTCGGCGGCCATGCTGAGGGCGGCAAAATAGATCGACCGAAAGGGGTTTTTGTTCAGGTAGTTGTAAGGCAATGAAATAGAAGCCTTTTGCATGCTCATCTCATCCACCCTGAGCCTGGCAAAGAAGGCCAACGGAAGGTTCCAAAGCATATACAGCCTCATCTTACAATGTCTGTTGGCTAATTTTTCGATCCTATTTATTTGCCTCATGGTGTGAGCCTACTTATTATCCGGGGCATAGAATGCATATGCCCCGGGTTTAGAAAAGAACAAAGCTATGTTAATTTTTAATAAGAATAGCGATTGTCTTCAATCATGCGGTCGGCAATGCAGCGTCGGGCTGCAATGGAATTTACATTGGCTGATTTGGTAAAGCGTTTCATCCCCATGAGCATGGCTTGTTGCTCATCACCGGCTGCAAAAGCATTCACGGCATCCACCCCTGATTTATTGATTTTTCCGGCCGCATCGTAAAAGAATACATCTGTCATGTCTTTGTACAAGGCCAGTTTATCTTCGGTGAGTTTCGTGCTGAGTTTTTCAGTACGCAATAAACACGATTCGGCAGCATAGGTGGTAATGATCATGTCGGCCAGCGCCATTAATATTTCCTGTTCATCGGCAAACTTGTCCATGTATTTCTGGATGGCCGCACCTGCCACCATGAGGATGGATTTTTTGAAGTTCACCATCATTTTTTTCTTTGCCTCAAAGTAATCTGTTGAAACCGAACCAAAATCAGGAATGCCCATAAGTTCCCCTCCAACGGCCTTTGCCGGGGTCATCAGGTCGATTTCTCCTTTCATGGCACGTTTGAGCAATTCGCCCACGATCACCATTCGGTTGATTTCGTTAGTTCCTTCAAAAATGCGGTTGATGCGCGAGTCGCGATAAGCACGTTCCACCAGGGTTTCGGACGAATAGCCCATGCCACCATAAATCTGCACGGCTTCATCTACCACGTAATCCAAAACTTCCGAACCAAAAACTTTCGCAATACTGGCCTCAATAGCGTATTGGCGGATACCTTCCAGGGTAGCCTTGCCTTTGTCGAGACCTTGTTCTATAAACGATTGAATGGCATCGTCGATGTTTTGACTGGCACGGTAGGTAAGCGATTCGGAAGCAAAAGTACGAATGGCCATTTCTCCAAGTTTCCACTTGATGGCTCCAAAAGAGGAGATGAGCGTACCGAATTGCTTTCGTTCGTTGGCATAGTGAAGCGCGTAATCGATGGTGCCTTTGCATGCTCCAACAGCTGCACCTGAGAGTTTAATCCGTCCCAGGTTTAAGATATTCAGCGCGATTTTAAAACCGCCATTGCGTTCGCCCAGTAAGTTTTCGGCCGGAATGACCGCATTGTCAAAATAGATCTGAACGGTGGACGATCCTTTAATGCCCATTTTTTCCTCATCGGCTCCAATAGTGATGCCCGGTATGTTGGTTTCCACGATAAAGGCACTCAGGTTTTTGTCGTCACCAATTTTAGCAAAAACAATCAGTATATCGGCCACCCCGCCGTTGGTGATCCAGATTTTTACCCCGTTCAGGGAGTAGGTGGTCTCATCCTGGCTTAAAACAGCTTTTGTTTTTCCGGAGTTAGGATCCGATCCTGCCTCCGCTTCTGTCAGGCAGTAAGCCCCTAGTAACTCGCCGGAAGCCAGCTTGGGCAAATATTTCTGTTTTTGTTCTTCGGTTCCGTAATACAAAATAGGAAGCGTTCCAATGCCGGTATGTGCCGAGTAGGCTACCGCGAAGCTAAATCCTTTACCCATTTCCTCCACGGTAAGCATAGAGGTTACAAATTTTTGCCCAAATCCCTCGTACTCTTCCGGGACAGAAATGCCCAACAGCCCAAGTTCTCCGGCATCCTTGAGTAATTTGGTGAGCAATTCACGGTCGTGTTTTTCCAGTTGTTCCATTTGTGGAAGCACCTGTGTTTCTGTAAATTCCTTACAGCTTTGCGCTATCATGCGCTGCTCTTCGTTAAATTCTTCGGGAATAAACACATCCTGCGACAGTGTTTCTTTAATCAGGAATTCCCCTCCTTTTAGTGATTTATTTTCTGACATGTCGTTATTTTTTTAAGTTGTTTTCTAATTATTAATTTGGATTAAAGCATTTCAAATATCCCTGCGCCACCCTGACCGGTGCCTATACACATGGTCACCAGGCCATATTTTCCCCCGGTGCGTTTGAGCTCGTGTATCAGCTGAACGGTGAGTTTGGTCCCGGTTGCGCCAAGCGGATGGCCCAATGCAATAGCGCCCCCGTTGACGTTTACTTTACTTTCATCAAGCCCCAGCTCTTTTATTACGGCAATGGATTGCGATGCGAAAGCTTCGTTGAGTTCGATGCCATCAATCTGACCGAGGCTCATCCCGGCATGTTTCAGCACTTTTGGGATGGCCGCAATGGGCCCGACGCCCATTTTATAGGGCTCTACACCTGCTACCTGATAATCCACGAGTCGCGCGATGGGGGTCAGGTTGAATTCTTTGAGTATTTTTTCGGAAACAACCAACACAAAGGCAGCTCCATCCGACATCTGCGAAGAGTTACCGGCAGTAGAGAATCCGTTGGCGGAAAAGGCCGGACGTAGTTTCGACAGAGCTTCCAGGGTTGTTCCACGGCGGGGGCCTTCATCCGTATTAAAAATCTTTTCTTTGGTGATGAGTTTATCGTTTACCACCAGGTTTTCTTTGATGGTGAAAGGAACAATCTCCTCTTTAAACTTACCGGCATCGATGGCCGCCAGGGCTTTTTCAACTGATTTTACGGCAAACTGATCCTGAGCTTCACGCGATATGTTGTACTCTTTGGCCACCATTTCGCTGGTAAGCCCCATGTTTAAATACCACTTTGGATGGTTTTTGGCCACGTCAGGATTAGGCACTTGTCTCCATCCGCCTATCGAGATCATCGACATGCTTTCGGCACCTCCGGCTACAATGATATCGGCCAGTCCGGCGGTAATTTTCGCGGAAGCAATGGCAATGGATTCAAGGCTTGACGCGCAATACCTGTTGATGGTGGATCCTGGTACTTCTACCGTGTCCATGGACATCAGCGAAAGCATGCGTCCCATGTTAAAGCCTGATTCGGCTTCCGGGAAAGCATTGCCTACCACCACATCGTCGATGCGGGTATGGGGAATTTGTGGGAAATCGGCAAGCAAGTGCCGGATGATTGTTACGGCGATGTCATCGGGTCGGGTGAAACGAAAACTGCCCCTGGGGGCTTTTCCAATGGGTGACCTATATCCGCCTACTATATATGCATTCATGATTTTAAGTTTTTCTGGTTCGTGATAGGTTTAGTTTCTCAAAATTTTACCGGAGGTGATCAGACTCTGGATGCGCTCCAATGTTTTGCGTTGCATGCAGAGTTCCATAAACGCCTTGCGCTCCAGGTTCAGCAAATATTGTTCAGAGACTTCTGTCAGGGCTTCCGACACTTCGCCACCGGCCATAACCACGCCCAGTTTTTCGGCGATGAGTTTGTCGTGTTCGCTCATGTAGTTGGCCGTTGTAAAACCATCCGCGCCTACATAGACCATTCCAAGAGCCTCTTTACCAAGCACTTTGATATCAGTACGGGGTACGGGTCTGGTATAACCTTTTTCTACCAGGTTCAAGGCGGCTTTTTTGGCGTAAGCCAGCTGGTGAGCCCGGCTTACAATCACCTCATCAATGCCCGGGCGTAAATATCCCAGGTCGAAGGCTTCGTAAGCAGAAGTGGAAACCTTGGCCTGTCCGATGCTTAGGTAACGGTTCAGGAACGCATTGGTGCGGATATCGCCTTCTTTTAGTTCGTCCGAAAGACGCAGGGCGAACTCTTTGGTGCCACCGCCACCGGGGATCAGTCCTACACCAAATTCCACCAATCCCATGTAGGTTTCTGCATGAGCCACCACTTTGTCGCTGTGCATACACAACTCGCAACCTCCTCCCAACGCCATGCCATGTGGAGCCGCAATCACCGGAATGCTTGAATAGCGCATGCGCATGGTGGTTTTCTGAAACCACTGCACGGCCATATCCAGTTCTTCAAATTCCTGTTCTATGGCCAACATATAAATCATGCCCACATTGGCTCCGGCAGAGAAATGTTCGCCCTCGTTGGAAACAACCAGGGCTTTGTAATCGGCTTCAGCCATATCGATGGCCTTATTTAATCCTTCAAGCACTCCCTGGCCGATGGTGTTCATCTTGGTATGAAATTCGATGTTCAGTACGCCATCGCCCAAATCAAAAATGGTGGTATCAGTATTTTCCCAGAGTACGTGCGACGTGCGCAGCACTTCAAGGGAAAGTAACGCTTCCTGACCGGGAATTTCCTTGTAGGATTTTGAAGGAATATCGTAGAAATATTTTTTACCATCCTTTACGGTGTAAAAGCTGGTGATTCCTGCCTCCAGCATATCGTAAATCCATTGGGCCGGTTTTTTGCCGGCGACTTCCATGGCCTTTACGGTGTCGGCAACGCCTACCGCATCCCAGGTCTGGAAAGGCCCGAGTTTCCATCCGAAACCTGCATTCATGGCATCATCTACCTTGTACAAGTCACCTGTGATTTCGGGAATGCGGTTGGAGACAAACTGGAACAAACTATAAAAAGAACTGCGGTAAAATTCACCGGCTTTTCCTTTGTCTGACATGAGGATGGGCATCCGCTGCCGCAGATCGTCGATGCCTTTTGTTTTTTCGAAAACGGAGAATTTGGGTCGTGGTGCTTCCACATAATCCATGGTGGAAAAATCCAGCGAAAGGAATTTTTTCTCACCTCCTTCACCAACCTTTTTAAAAAAACCTTGCTTTGTTTTTGAACCCAGCCATTTGTTGTCCAGCATTTTTTGCAGATAGGCTGGAATTTTAAAAGCATCGTTTGATTCGTCATGGGTGGTTTCGCGGATGTTATTGGCCACATGGACGAGCGTGTCGAGTCCCACGATATCGGCTGTGCGGAAGGTGGCCGATTTGGCTCGACCAATGACGGGACCTGTGAGCCTGTCAATTTCGGGGATGGTGAGCCCGATTTGTTCCACATTGTTGAATAACTCCATGATGGAGAAGGTTCCAACCCTATTGGCAATAAAAGCGGGGGTATCTTTGGCCAGCACCGGAGTTTTGCCCAGATAACGGCTGGCGTAATCAGCCAGAAAATCGAGTACTTCGGGTAAGGTTTTGCTGGTGGGAATGATCTCGAACAGTTGAAGATAGCGTGGCGGGTTAAAGAAGTGGGTTCCACAAAAATGTTGTTGAAGATCTTCGCTGCGTCCTTCTATCATTTTTTCTACCGAGATACCGGAAGTGTTGGAGGTAATGAGTGATCCCGGCTTACGGAATTGCTCTACTTTTTCGAATACCTGCTGTTTGATGTCGAGACGTTCGATGACCACTTCGATCACCCAATCGCAGTCTTTGATTTTTTGCAGGTCGTCCTCCATGTTTCCGGTGGTGATTCGTTTAGCAAACGACTGTTTGTAAATAGGAGAGGGCTTTGATTTGAGGGCTGCCGTGAGCGAATCGTTCACCATCCGGTTTCTGACTACTTTGTCGTTCAGGGTCAGACCTTTGCTTTTTTCTGCCTCATTAAGTTCTCGCGGAACGATGTCGAGCAGCAATACATCAAGGCCGATGTTGGCAAAATGACAGGCGATTCCCGACCCCATCACTCCTGAGCCGAGCACCGCGACTTTGTTAATTCTACGTATCATATATAGTTAGGTTTAAAAGTTAGTCTTCATCGCAATTTTTTCCTGTGAGGTGAGCCAGGTCGTTGCAAACTTGTTGACGGATTACCTCATTTACACGCATGAAAGTTGACATGTCGGCCTGATCGATTTTTTCAAAGAGTTTGTTGTTGAAATCAAGGACCACCTTTCTTACTTTCGCCCTGAGTTCCACCCCTCTGGGAGTTAAAAACACCTTGGCTACCCGGCGGTCGTTATCGTCGGATCGACGATAAATCAGGCCATCATCTTCCATGTTCTTAAGCAACCGGCTGAGGCTCGAAGTACTCATGCCCATCATGGGAGCAATTTTGGTGGCCGGCACCCCTTCTCTGCCAACGTTCACCAGTACATAACCGATGCCTTG
>PCUL01000396.1:6886-10832 GCA_002771745.1 Bacteroidetes bacterium CG18_big_fil_WC_8_21_14_2_50_41_14 | reverse complement strand
CAAATATAATACATTAACTATGCGTGCACAATAGTTGTGTGAAATTTTAACAAATATTTTCACAAGGGTGAGAATGGAGCACTCCTACCTGATCGGATTTCCAGCCGAAGGCAAGGTAGGCAGGGATTGAACGGATAAAACACGGATTTAATTTTATTGATCCGTTTCATTCGTCTCATTCGTGTTCAAAAAAAAGCGGCTATCGGAAAACTCCAATAACCGCTGACCAAATATCCTACCTTTTGGTTCTTTCTCTATTTTATAACCTCCAAATTTCCATTAATTGTTATGGTCGATCCGTTTTCCAGCGTGATGCTGTAACAAACTGCATTGATCCCAATGGGTATGGTGGGTGAATGACCCCCGGTTGGAAACGCCGGAATTGTAACCATGAATGAAGACGTTGGCACGATCCCATTTTCCCAATTGGTGGTAGCATTCCAATCGACCGAATTTCCAAGCCATACTGATTGTCCGGGGATCAGGGTTAAAGTATAATCTTCTACTTCACCATCGAAACCTGTTTCGCAGAAGGTGGGATCAGCATAATATTTTGTTGAAACACGCATGATGGTATTGCCCAACATGGCGTCAACAGGAACGGTAATGTTCAGAGGCGATAAACTGGTGGCTCCATCCGCAGTATTGGAAGCTGTTCCCAAATCATAGGTTTCTCCGCTGTCGCTAAAATCACAATCCTGGTTCCAGTCGACCCACACGATGGTGTTGACAGTATAATTTCCATCTGTGTTCACCCTCACATTCAATGGATAAGTCCAAGCTACTCCTAAATTAGTTGATAAATTGGTATAATCGCTGTATGCTCCTGGTTTTGCCGAGGCATTGCTAAGGGTATTCAACCCGACATAGGTAGTACTGGTCTCCCAGGTGGTATTTCCATTGGCGGTGCAGATTGTACATGGGGCAACGCCTGTTGTTGTGGCACTTCCCGTTAAGCCCGGTGACAGGTAACAAAAATCGCTGATTGAATATTCATGGATTGAAAAATGATAGGCAGTTCCTGCCTGGAGGGATGTAGTGATAACGGAGGTACCTGTTCCATTATAAAGGACATAATTGCCAGATCCAATGGCATCGCCATCGCTAAAACTGGCATTGGCATTATAATTTGTTCCCGTAACAGGACCTTGGTTTACCATGTCTGCTTCACGGGCAATGACCAACACATGGGTTCCGTTTCCCCGGGTCCAGTTAATGGTTAGGTCGTTGTCGTGGATTGCGGCGACTGAAAAAGCAGCAGCCTGAACGGTTGGTGCGGTACAGGAAAGTGGAACAGTAAAAGAGGCGATCCTGGTACCATGCGACGAACTGCTCTTGTATTCATTGGTATACCAAAAGGTGGTGCCATCACCAGGGTCGACACTGATGTTGCTATAATCACCCCAACGATTATACAATGTTTGAGAAAAGGATCCGTCCCAGATACTCACTTCAGCTACATCCATGGTATTTTGGGGTGCGTTGGTTGTTTGTGCGCAATACCTGATACCAGGATAAATGGAAGTGCCATCGGAAACGGAATATCCCATGGCTATTTCGCCATTGTCGTTCATGGCGATACTTCCATTCCAGCGACTTACGTTATCTGGATTGTAAGTGCCTTGTTGAGCAATGGACCAACTTCCTGTGGTTTTTTCGAGTTCATACCACCTGATGGCCGATTCGGTAGCACTTTCGGCAATGGTGTGGTTACAAACGATCTTTTGGGTTCCATTAAAATTGCGGTATTGCGCCCTGAACATCAAAACAGTGGATATTCCATCCAGTGTTTGTCCCGTGCCGGGTTGTGGGATGTTGTTCCAATCGTTTGAAAAGTTGCCATTAAACGCGTTTACAGGCAGCTGTTGTACCATTGAAAAGGTAGAGTTTGAAGGGGTGGTCCAGTCGGCATCCAGCTCATATATCCTAAGTTCGTCAGCAGGATTGCTTTGGCCGTCATCGGCAATGGTAATAAACTGGCCCGGTGTTCCTGCAGGTGCCCATGCCCCATCGTTATCCAAAGGGAGCAAACAATGAAATCCATCAAAGGTAGTGGGTCTGTTCGGGTTGTCAAAACCAATCATGACAGGGCTGCCTGATCCTGAAATCATGGCATCTCTATCGAAAACATATACATCATTGCCCGCGGAAGTATTGGTTGCCATGTAATATCCATCCTGCCAAATACCAAACTTCATATAGTCCGGCATATCGGCCACATCATACGACCAGGAGTACCAGGTTCCTGTTGGATCGTTGGTGGTTGAAACGGCGATCAGCATATAATCGTTGGAACCGCAAAGCGAAAATTCAGCAAAAAGCCATCGGTCGGCTTGTTCATCCCATAGTACGATGGGATCGCCGCTATTGCAGTTGGCCCCCGGTAGTCCACTGTTGAATATGGAATTAAGATTTGACGGTCCGGCAGCGGAACTACCATCCGATTTGTTGAAAATCTGGTACGTTACATTTACCACCTGAAAATAGTAATCGGAACCAACAGTACCGCTACAGTCAGGTGGATATGAACTGCTGTTTTGACCGGGAAAGTTTTTTTGCAGTGATCTCCCGGATAAAACATCCCCCATGATTGTTTGCTCGCCCGGATCAGGTATTGCTTTGCTAAAATCAGGAGGAAAAATGTGGGGATTAATTTTCCTGTCGCGGTGTTTGTTCATATAAAACTCCTCGGTAGCATCATTTTTATCAATAATAATGGGTGCCTCCCTTAAAGGGGCAGAAATTGAAAAACCAATGGGTGTTTTTATAACCGAGGGAACCACCACCAGATGATGGTTCAGGTTGCTCTTTTTTTGCGAAAACAGCAGACCGGGAATGACCATTAATAGGAATACCACTTTAAATATTCTCATCATCATCGAGTTAATGATATGATCCGTCAAAATTAATAATTTGGATGATTTTACCTTGATTTTTGTTTTTAGTAAGGAGAAAAAAGCGGGCTTTCAGTTAAAAGCTGAAAACCCGCCCTAACCAAAATTTCCTACCTTTTGGTAATTATAGCTGTAAAAGAACAGCTAAATTTTGAATAGCCTATTTGTCCACCTCCAATGTTCCGTTTATTGTGATGGTGGCACCATCTTGTAGCGTGATGCTGTAACATTTGGCATTTGTACCTACCTGAATTTCAGGAAAATTACCACCTGAAGGGGTTGTTGGAATGGTCACTTCATAAGATAAATTTGGAATCACTCCATCAGGCCAGTTGGAAGCATCATCCCAGTTGGTGTTGGTACCATTCCAGGTAGTGCTGGCAGGCAGTATGTTAAGGGTGTAGTCTTCCACTTCGCCGTTTGGTGTACTCCCGGTTGAGGTACAAGTGGCATCCCAATATTTCATTCGTAGTCGCATGCGCGTGCTGCCAAGATCCGCATCTGTGGGTATTGAAATATTAAAATCTCCTATCCCTCCACCATCGATATCACATAAAACCTGCTCACCGGAATCATCAAAGTCGCCATCACGGTTCGCGTCTACCCATATCCCAAGATCATGCCCCGAATCAATATGTGGGGTGGTGACCGTAATGGTATATGATTGTCCGGGCATAACATCCGTTGAGTTGGCAGTCCAATCTTCATAATACTGATCATCTGGATCCGGGCCGCCAATATTCGTATAGGTGGATGATTTATCAATTGTACCCATCTGAACCCTGCTAATGTAGCCATAAGTTCCTGTAGAATAAGCTTCTGCATAGCCGGTTGGAGAACTTGTAGCAGTAATATAGCTTGTTTTTGTTATCGTATTGCTCCCATTTGAATTGGTTGCAACGAGCGTGACCTCATAAGTACTTGCAGCATCAAACTCTACCTGAGGGAATTGTGAGGTGTGGGAAGTTCCGTTTTTATAGGTTACGGTCGAGGGATTAAAGGTCCAATTCCATGAATTAGGAAAATTTGCCGATGCATCGCTAAAATCAACT
>PCUL01000396.1:0-6851 GCA_002771745.1 Bacteroidetes bacterium CG18_big_fil_WC_8_21_14_2_50_41_14 | reverse complement strand
CAATATCACCACTGATGATCAGGGAAAAAGCCTGGGGTGAAGCCAATGTTCCATCATGATCCACGGTGATGGTGTAGGTGGTGGCAGTTGTGGGTGATGCTATGTCCACCATTTCCACATTGTCCACATTGTTTTCGGTAGTATGGGTAGCCGCGTTTGAAGGATTGTCTTTATCCAGTTTCCAGGGATAAAAAGTGTTAGAACTTTCGGTAATACGCAAATCCAGGTCGTTGACGAGCATGGCATCAGCAGGATCGAGGGCAGCGGACGGTGGTGTCCCGGGGGGATCGGTCCACACGATGGTTACCCGGATGGGATTGGTTCCCGTGGTGGTGATGTTGCGGGTATAGGTTTCGCCATTGGTAAGCACATGTTCTGAAATAACATCCGTAGTCTGGTCTTCGGTGATTTTGGCCGCTGCCGATTGGGTATTGAGCAATCCCCATCCAAATTTATAATCCGGGCCATCATTGGTTCCTGATTCATCAGCCGTATGCAACACCAATGCTTTCAACGTGGACGAAAGCATTTTCATCCCAGAGCCCTTTACGTTTTCATAATGTTGTATCAATAAAGCCAATGAACCAGTGGTGGCAGGTGCCGACATGGAGGTGCCGCTTGATCCGGCATAAGCGTCATCAGTGCTGCTGTAGGCAGATGTCAGATTGACTCCATTGGCCACGATATCCGGCTTTATCCTGCCATCATCGGCTGGTCCCCAGCCGCTAAAGCTGCTCATGTCCACATCGGAGGGTTGCGAATATCCTGTGGGAATATCTTCTACGGCACCAACTGTTAGTATATTTTTGGCCACTCCTTTTTGTGGGATACAATCATAGGGACCATCAGCAGGATAAGATCCGTCGCCACTGTCCCCTCTGTCGTTACCCGCCGATTTTACAATCAAATAGTAGGGTGCATTGGCGGCTATCTCATCCCAATTTTTCGCGGATATATCATAAAACCCGAAAAGATAGTCCTCTGAAGTACTGATGGAAGGATCACCATACCAAATACCACTTTCCCAGCCTCTTACCCAACCATAAGAATGATTGCTAATTAAATTACCATTGGCCGCTTCGGTGGCCATTTCGGAGTTATCATAATCCCAGTCGTAGGCTTTCAGTTCGGCGGCAAAAGCCATGCCTTTGGCAGCCGAATAGACTCCGGATGCCATGATGGTTCCTGCCACATGGGTAGAATGCCAATGAACGAGAGAGGCGTCTATGTTGGTGGCCCGCGTATCAAATTCCTGGTGGGTTGTCCTGATGGTGCCACCATCCCATTCGCAAACGGTAACCCCGGAACCACTCAGGCTTAATCCAGCCGCACCGCCGCTGTACACTTCATTGGTGGACGAAGTGGCTGCCGCGTTGGTGTTGAACGTTGTATAATATTGAGGCCTTCCATGTTCATCGATATTGATGAGTTCCATCAACACGCTGTCGGTTTCGATGCGCATGGGAATGCTGTTCGTCCGGGCGTATTCGATGGCTCTCTGTTTGCCTTCTTCAAATGCCTGAAAATATTCGGTCGAAAGACTATTTAATTTATTTCTGTTTGTAATCTGCTGAGCATGAGAGGAAATTATAATACAAAACGTAAGCAAAAGGAGCACTGCTGATTTTTTCATGAGCGATCTTTTTGGTGTTAAAAAATGAGAACCATTGAGATAATATATACATAACTGTCACAAATATAGTATCAGTGAAATACAAATATAATATCAATGAAAAAAATCAAATCACAAAGTTTCAAAGATGACAATCCTCTCTTCAATAAAGAAGCTATTCTATGGACATTAGGCAATATTTCCTGTTCATCTTCTTCTACTATAGCCTTTTGCTCTAATCCCAAATAAAATTAATTGCGAATTTTATTGAATAACAACGGATCCGTTCGTAACAATGATATAACCTTCATTGAGAAAAGTAACAATTTGCGTCTCTGTATATGTTCCGGATTCGATAGAAATTGTTGCCCCGGGACCGGCAACCTGTGAAGCTTCGTAAACCGTTTTAAATGGAGAAGCCTGACTACCATTGCCACCTATCGGTGCTGTAGAATTAACATAGATTACCGCAGGTGGTGCAGCCGTACGGTACATTCCTCTGCCATGCGTGGCAGCAATTAGAAACTCATTACCTTGCCAAAACAGTTCGGCGACTTCGGTATTTACCGGGCCTTCGTTTCCATTGAAATTAGTAACAACACTCCAGTTTACACCTCTATCCTGGGAAGCAAAAACACCCAAATCAGTACCTATGTATATCCAGTTTGAATTGGCCGGGTGATATCTAACCGTATTTACTTGTAATACCGGCAAATCATTTGGTACTGTGCCGCTTCTGTTTTCCCAGTTTACTCCGGCATCAGGGGTGTACCAAACATCATCGTTGTTATACCCGCCGAAAGTAACAAACACTTCGTTGGAATTATTTGGATTAATTGCAATATCAGTTACATACCTGTTTGGAAGACCACCGTCGTTTGCATCAACCCTGGTCCAGTCGATACCGGTGTTTGACGTTTTGGCTACGTTACCATTAGTATAACCTACCCAGATTACCGCTGAATTGCCTTTGTCAATATCAATGGTGCTGCATTTATAAAATTCTATATCCCCATTACCATTAATGAAGGATCCAATTGCACCTCTTATTTGCGTCCAGTTTGAAGCGTTGTTTGTTGTTCGCCAGATTTTCGATCCGCCGGCAACCAAATAGGCAGGGTTATTTGGATCCATGCTAAAAGGTGCGATAAATAAGGCCAAGAGCGAATTACCTGCATCACTAAGTCCAGAATATGAATTTGAATAACTGTCACCACTATTTGTACTTTTCTTTATTTTTAAATAGACATATTCTCCATAAAGGATAGAGGTATTGTTGTAGTTTATTGCAGCATACCCGCCATCACCGGTTGTGGCCTGGTACCAGTTATTCGGGCCGCTCCATGAACCGCTCGATTTGTACCTCACTTTATCGTTGTCCTGCAAACCTCCAACAATAATGCTTCCATCATTGGCTGCTGCACCTCCGAAAAACTGAGAAATGCCTAATGACGTGCCTGCCAGGTTTGTCCAGCCGCTATTATTAGAAACAGTCCATACATTGTTGGCTTTTTGTATTCCTCCGTCATTGCCAAAATACACTTTCGGGTTTGTTGTAGAATTATAATCAGCTGCTTCGATGATAAAATGTTGGTCGGCATGAGCTGAATTGGCTGCTCCACCGTTATGGTAGTCTTGCCATCGGCTAATTTTTGTGAGAGTGGTTCCTCCATCTGTACTGCGCCATAAATCTACACCACCAACAACGATCTGAGTACTGTATGCAGGATTAACCCAAATGGTATTGTCGTACCATCCCTGCCCCGGTGCACCTCCAAAATAATTTGTGCCTGTATTTCGCAGTTGCCATGTAACCCCGTTATCGTTTGATCTCCATATTTCTCCAAGATTTCGATTCATCGAAACATAAATCCTGTTTGAATTTGATGGGCAGAAGGTTACTTCACACCTGCCGCCATCTGAAGGCAATTTGTTGGCGACCCCCGAAGTTTCATTCGACCAGGTTTCGCCATAATCGGTTGAAAGATAGACTTTGCTCTTGCAGCCTACAATTATTTCGTTGGGATTATTTTGATCAACCCGAATATCTACCGCATTGGATGCAGTTGTGAATTTATTTACCCAGGTTACTCCTCCATCAATTGTTTTGTAAACGCGATTTGCATTCGTAACGGCATAAATTATACCGGCACTGTCAGGGTCGGGATGGGCAGCCAGCCTGTTAACGTATGTAAAATTAGCGTTGTTGGTGCTTTCCAATTGATTCCAGGTTAGACCACTATCGGTACTTTTTAAGATTCCTGCACCGGGTAAGCCATCGGAATTACCAAAACCTTCACCTGTTGCTGCATACATAATTGATGTTGTGGCAGGATCGAAAACCATCGAAGTGATGGCCAGGTTTGTCATAAAGTCGTTTACCGGTGTCCATGTAGTTCCTGAGTTAGTGCTTTTCCAAATTCCACCCGAAACGCTTCCAATCCACAATTTGCTGGCATTGTTTGGGTCGGGAAGGATTGCTCTTATTCGGCCACCAATATTTGATGGGCCAATCCAATCCCATTCCCAAAGGCCGGCATCTCTTGATTGAGGCATACGGGCAATGTGTTCTTTGGCTCTGAGTAAGCCATCCATCGGCACACGGCCATTCGCATCAGCCCTCGAAGCCATTCTATATTTATAATATTCGGCTGCGTAAGTTGCTTTATCCAGTTTTATTTCATCTTGGGATTCAGAAACATTTTCATTTGTATTAAAAAAATTGAGTGCCAGAAAAGACAGAGATAAGAATAGTAAACCAGAAAAAATTAATCTTTTCATCATGATCAATTTTATTGAAGACTAACCAAAACCAAGACAAGTCCTTTCCCCGAATCGAGCGATGTCATGGCTTTACCAATAATTGCTCCACGGGCTTTGTCAAAATTTTCAACTTTCATGGCGTGGCCGGCAACATTGGAAGTGGTCAGCATATCTCCTGCTTTAACCGGGCTATTGGTGGCATCTACCATGCAATACACTCTTCCTGATAAGGCAATGAGGTGTTCTCCATCAGCAATTGTTCCTTTCTGGCTCATAATTAAACCCGGCTTAATATTATTGGAACCGCTGACAATTCCGGCAACTTTACGGTCGTAAGAGGTTTGAGAAACCTTCAGGCTACCGGGTTTATTTTCATCAATAATCACCACCATCCCTTTCTGAATATGATCGTAATCCGTTAAATCGAATAATTCTGAAAGGTCGCTGCCTCCTGTAATTTGAAGTTCGTTTGTAGTTATTCTACCGTCACCTGTGTAATCTCCATCGATGGCAATTGTTTGCGCGCCTGCAGAGTTGTACATGGTTATTTGTCCGCCTGTGGTTCCTCCACCTTCAAACGGCGCAATTTGAATTGTTCTAACGTAACTTGAATTGTATAGGTTTACAGTTCCATTATTGTCAATCGCTATTTCTTCATTACCCCCATTCGGGCCAAACGCTTTTAAAAATTTTCCAGTTCCATTTTGTTGCATGACAACAGTAGCATCTGTTCCGGCAGATTCAAAATAGCCTCCAATTCCTGCTGTGCCGGTATTTTCCGCATAAACGGTGGCACCTGCAATTCCGCTTCCCGAGCTGTTAAAATTGCCAACACTACTGTAAAGAGTGCTCCACCTTTTTGTGCTTGTACCAAGTGTTTTTGTATTTGTGACCCATGGATAAAAGCTTGAAGTCGTTAAATAGAACTCATCGGTTTTGGTTGCAAAATCATCGGTACTTTGTAAAAAAGCCATACTACCATTCCAAGTTGAAATAGCCCAATCATTTTGGGTAGTACTCACAAATTCAAGTGTTGCCCCCGCGCTGGTAGAACTGATGCGTGCTGTTTTCCATGGTCCGTTTACATCCAGGGTTCTGGCAGGCGCGGTGGTACCAATTCCGACATTTCCACTAATCGTTGCATTTCCGGTGGTGGTTAAAGACCCAGTTGCTACTGCTCCGGAGAAATTACCCGCAACACTATATAGGTTGCTCCACCTGTTAGTGATGAGCCCCAGTGTTGTTGCGCTATTATTGTAGGGATAAAAGCTTGTGGTACTAAAAAGATACTGATCGTTTGTATTTGAGAAATTGTCGGTACTGGAAAGCAGGCGCGCAATTCCTCCATAGGTTCCGATAGCCCAGTTTGTGGCATTTGATCCGGAGAATTCAAGAAATGCACCGGCATCATAAGAACTAAGGCGCGCTGTTTTCCAGCCGCCGTATACCTCTAGTTTTCTGCCGGGTGTAATGGTTCCTATGCCTACATTATCACCTGTATTTGTCACGTATGTGTTTAATCCACTTTTTGACCATAAACTGCCTGTCGTTCCTTCTTCCCAAACGCTCCCATTGAAAAAGAAAAACCTGTCCAGATCGGTGTCGTACACCATCAATCCTGCTACAGCCGTTGAAGCCAGGGTGTTTCTTTGGGCTGTTGTTAAACGGGGAATTAAAAGTCCCTTGTCGGATGATGAAACATCCAGCATGGCTGAGGGTTCGGGAGAAGTTCCGGTTGAGTTAATGGCAACCTGGCCAAATGTTGCAGAACAAATGGTAAGTGAGGTCAGCAATACAGCGAGCCTAATTTTGAGCATAATGATGATTGTTAAAGTTTAAAATTTAATGGGGGTATTTTATCATCTATCCTAATTTCTTTATCATGTAGTTAATCAATTATTTATGAAATAATCGTTTATTAAAATAGCATGACCGGGTTATTCTTCCAGGTGCTCTTTTTTTATCAGATACAGTTTACGTACTCCATAGGCTGCAGCCATCCCCATTAAAATCAGGCTTCCTCCCCCGATGGGGGCACCTCCTCCAATCGGTTCGTCACCTCCACCAGGTAGTTCAGGTGGGTTACCCGGTCCTGTGGCGTCGGCCATGGAAATTAAGGGGAACAGGAGGAGTGAAGCGATTAGCAGGGTGGAAACTATTTTCTTCTTCATATTACACATGTCGTTTTAAGGTTACTTGTTAATGAATATTTTCTCTGTGTAGACTTGTTGATCGGTAACAACCCTGATGACATAATAAGCCATTTGATCACCCACCCAGAGTTTCATGAATTTCTGATCAGTAGTTTTCAGGTTACGAACCAGCGATCCCGAAAGGCTATAAACCCTCACCTCCCGGATGCTTTCATCGGTGTTGTTTCGCACGTAGGCATGCTGACCAGAAGAATAGATGTCAACCGTTGGTTTGGCGAGTTCATCCGTTCCGGTTGGACCGAAGAAATGAAGGACAAAACGAT
>PCUL01000010.1 GCA_002771745.1 Bacteroidetes bacterium CG18_big_fil_WC_8_21_14_2_50_41_14 | reverse complement strand
AAAACCTGAAATCATTTCTTCTAACACGTGCAAGCGTCTTTGTGTAGTCATATGGAAACTGAAAATTTTCCTGTTTGTCTTTAAAACGCATTTTGAAATAAGCACTGTACTTTTGGGCTGGTGAATAAGTCAGCTGCATCAGATAATCATGACCTGTAGAAGGGCCATCCACCCGGTATTTGATCCATGGAAACTGAAAGTGGTCGATATACCCCGTTAGGTTGAGCGATTTTGAAATTAAGGCTTTAAACCCAATGTAGAAGCCCTGTTCGTTGACGAGTGAACTACTTTCGTAGAATGGATTTGAGTACAGATTATGATAGTCGATTCCGTAATTATGGTACAACATGGTGACAATCAACCTGTCAGATAGAAAAGTGTTTACGCCGGCCAACCCTGCTTTTCCACCATTCGATGACATGGAGAACTCACCAAAAACATTGAATTTGTTGAGGTTAATGCTTGCATCCACACCATAATTGGTCAGTGAATTGCCAGTGAAATTAAAAGTTTTGTAGACTTCGGTGGCCGGGGCAATGGCCGTCCCCAAAGTGGTTTGATACGAAGTCAGTCCGATTTGCACCATACTGCTTTGATAGCTTGCATGTGCTCCGTAAGCCGTTATTTTTAGTGATCGTTTGTCGATTAATTCGTTGATGGTGCGGTGCAATCCCGTTTCGATGATGGAAGTAACGCCCTCATCCTGGTCCGCCACATCGCGCTCGATGTTGCTGTCGACTTTGTTTGATGAATAAAAGCTGGTCAAACGGATATTTTTATACCCAAGTGTGATGGCTGCACCCCGGAAAAACCTGTTCTCGTTGGAGGAGCTGTTGGCACGGATACCCCGACCGTATTTCTTAAGCTGGACACCATCAGCAGATTTCCCAAAGGAAAGGCCGCTCCAGAGTGTGAGCCCCTGCCCGAACTCGAGGTGATAATCACCAAGGGCCACCTGCTTGATCAATCCGGGTGTTTCTGCATACATAAAAGCGCTGATAAAGTCAAAACCAGGAGTTATCTTATTGCCAATCAATTGCTTGAGTGTGTCGGGAAGCGCTCCTTTCGACATCAGTTCTCCGGGGTCCTTGTCGAGTGTAAAACCAAATCTGATCTGGTTCTTGAAATTAAAGGCATATCGGGCAAAATATTTTTGTGGTGATCCCAAATAGGTTGATCCCGGATGGTCAATTGCCGAATCAATGGGGATTTTATAACCGGCCCGTTGTTCCAATACCTGTTCGTAGCGCATCAAAAGTTGATGGCTCCCAAATCGGAAAACGTTTTTTAAGTCGGGCACTTTTTTGGCTTCCGATGAGCCAACCACCACAAAAGGCAATATGTTATTAATGGTTTCTTCATCGAAGCCCGGTATGTTTTGCAGCTCGTAAATACTGACCAGCGGGCCAAATTCCCTGATGGTTAACCTCAGGTTGTTCAACTGGATGTCGTTGATCAGGTAAAGTGAGCGAAGTTCCTGTGTTTCGTTGCCATTGAGGTTGATGGGGTTTTGAGCGTAATACAGATAATCTTCAAGCAAGTCGCTGTAGTCGAGCTCTAAATCTGACTTTTCAGCCAGATTTTCGAGTTGGTCGGTAATAAATTCGATGTTTACCACATTCGAGGTGTCGGGTTGTTGTGTGAAACCTTGTTGTGAAATGAACAGCGTCAGATGGATCAGTAAAATCCAAAGTGGAAAACCACGGTGATATGTGTGATTTTGTTTCATGGATTAAAACTGAAATAATAAGGAAGCTTGTGGCGAAAATCCAAGTGATTCGTGCATGGTGGCTGCAATGTCGAAGACAAAAAACTTCGACTTAAATCCAACTCCAAGGGTAAAAATTTCAATTTTGGTACTGGTTCCGGTCCGGATAAAAAACCGGTCTTTGATGGCATATTCCATCCCTGCTCTGGCGATAACAGGTTTGACCGAAGTGTTTTTCTCTACTTCGGCCGTTGCCACAAATTGAGGCGATAGTTTCCACTTGATCCCAAAACGGTAGATGGCCTGGATTTTTTCGCTGTCGTAATCAGCCAGCTTTACCCGGATGGGATTAAACGCCCATACGCCGATGGTAAGCTGTTCATTCACATCGCTTTGAACCCCCAGTTCGAAGGTTACACTTCCTTTTTTTCCATAGTTGTCACCCAGCGTGGTTTGCAGATAGTCGAGCTGTAAACCTATCCGAAGATAGTCGGCAAAACTACGGGCGTAAACCAGTCCAACCTTCTGCTCATTGTAGAGATTGAATCCGTGGTGTTGGTACGATAAGCCCAAAACACCCATCCTGGTAGGCAGAATTAACCCAACACTTTTGGAACTGAGTTCTTTGAGCGAGAACCTGTTTTCGTAAGAAATCCCGACAGAAATCCGGTCGAAGAGTGCAATGCCGGCCTGGTTGTTCAATAGGCCCCAAAAATCGTTCATGGCAACAGAAGTTCGTCCCATTCCCGCCTGACGGGCGCCAACTGCCTGCATGTCACCAGTGGCATAGAGGTTTAGGTGAAAAATCAACGGAAGCAGGATGAGGTAAAGCCATTTTTGCGTATCGTGTTTCATGGGTCAATATTTTGGAGAAAAAATCGGGAAGCATTTTTTCTTTTTACTTTAGCACCTTAAAAGTACAAAAAATTCTATACCCTGAAAAAATGAAAGAACAAATTATACATTTTCTTTCCGAATTGAAAGAAA